>DASSNI010000225.1:0-5977 GCA_035701385.1 Candidatus Limnocylindria bacterium
CGCGTTGCCGGCCTGCTGGCGGAGGTGGACGGCCGGCAGCCCATCGAGGCCGTGAGCCAGGCCATCCTGGAGGCGCTGGGCTGATGGGCATGCCGCAACGCGCCGCCATGGTCACCATCAAGCGCCCCGAGGAGATCGCCCGCATGCGCCAGGCGGGCCTCATCCTGGTCGACGTCCTGGAGGCACTGGAAGCGGCGCTGCGCCCGGGCATCAGCACCGGAGAGCTGGACGAGATCGCTGACGGCATCATCCGCGGCGCTGGCGCCACCCCCTCCTTCAAGGGCTACGGCTCGCATCCGCCCTTCCCGGCCAGCATCTGCGCCTCGATCAACGACGAGGTGGTGCACGGCATTCCGTCGCCGAGCCGCAGGCTTCGCGAGGGCGACGTCGTCAGCCTGGACGTGGGCTGCATCTGGCAGGGGTGGCACGCCGACTGCGCCCGTACCTGGTCGGTCGGGCCGGCGCCGCGTCGCGTCCAGGAGCTGATCGACGCCACGCGCCGCGGCATGGAGGCGGGCATCGCCGCGGCCGTGCCCGGCAACCGGCTGGGTGACGTGGGCGCGGCCATCGAGGCGGTGGCTCGCGAGCACGGCTACGGGATCGTGCGGCCCTTCGTCGGCCACGGCATCGGCCAGTCGATGCACGAGGACCCGCAGGTCCCGAACTACGGCCGGCCGGGCACCGGCCTGCGCATCGAGGCGGGCATGTGCTTCGCCATCGAGCCGATGTACAACCTGGGCGGCGACGACGTGGCGATGCTCGACGATGGCTGGACCGTCGTCACCGCCGACGGCAGCCTCTCGGCCCATTTCGAGAACACCGTGGCCGTCAGGGCCGATGGTCCGCAGGTGCTCACCGTCCGATGAGCCCCCCGTTGTGCGCATCGGCCCTGGGGGTGTATACTCCGCTTTCCGTGGGTCGCCCTGAGCGGCGGCCTTTCCGTGTGTTTCCAACCAGTAGATGACAGCTCTTACGAGGGTGCGTGGCGCTTGCCAAAGAAGGATGCAATCGAGGTCGAGGGTGAGGTGATCCTCCCCTTGCCGAACGCGATGTTCAAGGTGCGACTGGAGAACGGGCACGAGGTGCTCGCGCACATCTCCGGCAAGCTGCGCCAGAACTTCATCCGCATCCTGCCCGGCGACACCGTCCGCGTCGAGCTGAGTCCCTATGACCTCACCCGGGGTCGCATCACGTACAGGATGAGATGAAGGTTTCTGCGTCCGTGAAGCCCCGCTGCGAGCGCTGCAAGGTCATCAAGCGCTCGGGCGTGGTGATGGTCATCTGCGTCATTCCCAAGCACAAGCAGCGGCAGGGGTAGACAAGAAGCGTGGCACGAATCGCCGGCGTCGACATCCCGCGTGAGAAGCGCGCGGTCGTCTCGCTGACCTACATCTACGGCATCGGCCCGACCTCGGCGCGCCAGATCATGGCGGCCGCCGGCATCCCGGAGGAGCGTCGCACGCGCGACCTCACCGAGGACGAGGTCAACCGGCTGCGCGAGCTCGTCGAGCGCCGCTACAAGGTGGAGGGCGACCTCCGCCGCGAAGTCAGCATGAACGTGAAGCGGCTGATGGAGATCGGCTCCTACAGGGGCCTGCGCCATCGGCGCAACCTGCCCGTCCGCGGGCAGCGCACCAAGACCAACGCACGCCAGCGTCGGGGTCCGCGTCGGACCGTCGGCATCCGGCGCAAGAAGTAGCACGGGAGTTCCATGGCAGAGCGAAAGCGCGCGACCCGCACCAAGAAGCGCGAGAAGAAGAACGTTCCGGTTGGCCACGCGCACATCCAGTCGACGTTCAACAACACGATCGTGACCATCACCGACACGAGCGGCAACGTCGTCAGCTGGGGCAGCGCCGGCCTGGTCGGCTTCAAGGGCTCGCGCAAGAGCACGCCCTTCGCTGCCAGCCAGACCGCGGACCTGGCCGCGCGCCGCGCCATGGAGAACGGCATGCGGCAGATCGAGGTCTTCGTGAAGGGCCCCGGCGCGGGCCGCGAGCAGGCCATCCGCTCGCTGCAGACCGCCGGCCTGGAGGTGACTGCCATCACCGACGTGACGCCCATCCCGCACAATGGCTGCCGCCCGCCGAAGCGGCGCCGGGTCTGAGGGGAAGCGCATGGCCAGGTATACCGATCCCGTCTGCCGCATCTGCCGCCGCGAGGGGCTGAAGCTCTTCCTGAAGGGCTCGCGCTGCTACAGCCGCAAGTGCTCCTTCGAGCGTCGCAGCACGCCGCCCGGCATGAACACCCAGCGCCGCCGCAAGGTGAGCGAGTTCGGCCTGCAGCTGCGCGAGAAGCAGAAGGTGCGCAAGAGCTACTCCGTCCTGGAGAAGCAGTTCCGCAACTACTTCGAGAAGGCCGAGCAGCGCAAGGGGATGACCGGCGAGAACCTGCTCCGGATGCTCGAGATGCGCCTGGACAACGTCGTCTACCGCATGGGCCTGGCGCGATCGCGCGCCGAGGCGCGGCAGCTGGTCAGCCACGGCCACTTCACGGTCAACGGCCGCCCGACCAACATCCCGAGCTTCGCCACCAAGCCGGGCGACCGGATCGAGGTGCGGGAGAGCCGCCGCGGCCGCGAGTACTTCAAGACCGCATCCGACACCATCAAGGCGGCGCAGATCCCCGACTGGGTGAGCGTCGATGCCGCCAAGCTCTCCGGCTCGATCCTGGCGGAGCCGGTCCGGGAGCAGATGCCACTGGAGTTCAATGAGCAGCTCGTCGTCGAGTTCTACTCGCGATAGCAGCACAGGGAGTCAGCAACCTTTCATGATCGATCTCGAGACCACCACACCGGCGACGCCGGAGCCGCGCATCGAAGAGTCGGAGGCGGAGGGCAATCTCTCCGTCTTCGAGGTCAACCCGCTGGCCGATGGCTACGGCGTGACCCTGGGCAACGCCCTGCGCCGCGTCCTCCTGAACTCGCTGGAAGGCGCCGCCGTGACCTCCATCCAGATCGCGAACGTATTCCACGAGTTCAGCACCCTGCCGAACGTCAAGGAGGACGTGACGCAGATCGTGCTGAACGTGAAGAAGCTGCGCCTGCGCTCGTTCGCCCGCCACGCCGTCACGCTGAAGCTGGTGAAGCACGGCGCCGGCCCGGTCACCGCCGCTGACATCGCCGAGTCGGCCGACGTGGAGATCGTCAACCCCGAGCTCGTGCTGCTGACGCTGGACAGCGACGAGGGTTCCATCGAGATGGATCTCACCGTCGAGACCGGCGTGGGCTATCGGCCGGCGGAGCACACCGAGGACATGCCCATCGGCATCATCCCGGTCGACGCCATCTTCTCGCCGGTGCGCCGCGTGAACTTCGTGGTCAGCGACACCCGCGTCGGCCAGATGACGAACTTCGACCGCCTGACGCTCGAGATCGAGACCGATGGCACCACCACGCCGAAGGCCGCGCTGAGCCAGGCCGCCGACATCCTGGTCGGCGAGTTCAGCCGCTTCACCGACATCAGCCGCCGCCCGGTGGCCGGCGAGGAGGAGGCGTCCGCCCCGGTGGCCGCCAACCTGCTCGACGCGCCGATCGAGGAGCTTGACCTGCCGATGCGGGCCTACAACAGCCTGAAGCGCAACAACATCACCAAGATCGGCCAGGTGCTGGCCCTCTCCGACGACGAGTTCCTGCGCATGCGGAACTTCGGCCGCAAGAGCCTCGACGAGCTCAAGGAGCGGCTGGCCCTGCGTGGCTTCATCAGCCCCGAGGCGGCCGTCTCGGATGCGGCCGATGAGTCCGATCTGCCGGCCTCCGCCGAGCTGGATGAGGCCGCGGCCGCCGAGCTGGACCGCGAGGCCTAGGTCGTGCCGCACCGCACCGCCGGACGCAAGCTGGGGCGCTCCAGCAGCCATCGGCTGCACATGCTCGCCAACCTGGCGGTGGCCGTCATCCGCTACGAGCGGGTGAAGACCACCGAGGCCAAGGCCAAGGAAGTGCGCGGCCTGGTGGATCGGTTCATCACCACCGCCAAGCGCGGCGACCTGAACGCGCGCCGCAGCCTGGCCAGCGAGATGCCGCACGAGCCGCTCATCGTCGACAAGCTGATGGGTGAGCTGGCGGAGAAATACGCCGACCGCACGTCCGGGTACACCCGGATCGTGAAGATCGGGGAGCGGCTGGGAGATGCCGCGCCCATCGTCCAGATCGAGCTCGTCTAGCCGACGCGCGCGAGCGGGACGGACAACCGCAGACGGACCCGATGCCTGCCGGAAAGCGCATCTGCGCGCGGGCGGTCATCGAGTACGACGGCACGGCCTTCGCCGGCTCTCAGTACCAGCCGAACGCTCGGACGGTGCAGGGGGAGCTGGAGGAGGCGCTTAACAGACTGACCGGCGAGCGGATTCGCGTCCGATTCGCCGGGAGAACCGATGCCGGGGTGCATGCCACCGGCCAGGTGGCGGCCTTCTGCCTGCCGGACCGCGCGAGCGGCCCACAGGGTGGCTGGCCGGTCCTGCGGCAGCGCCTCAACGGGCTGCTGCCGGCGGACCTGGCGATGCGCTCGCTGAGTGCGGCGCCGGCGGGCTTCGACCCGCGGCGCGACGCTGTGGAGCGCGTGTACCGCTACCGGATCCGGATGGCCGACGACAAGCGGCCGCTGGAGCGGCATCGGACGCTCGAGATCGACGACCGGCTGGACGTGGCCGCCATGCGGCGCGCCGCGGAGCGCCTGCTCGGGGAGCGCGACTTCGCGGCCCTCGGCAGCGACCGGCACGGTCGGACGGTCCGGCATCTCAGGGAGGTGCGGATCGTGCAGCGCGGAACCTCGGTCGAGGTCCGCGTCACGGCCAACGCCTTCCTGCGCCGGATGGTGCGCAGCATCGTGGCGCTGCTGATCGAGGTCGGCCGGGGACGGCTGGACGCGACGGCCGCGGAACGGACGCTGAGCGCCGGGGGACGTGCCCTGTCGGGGCGCGCCGCGCCGGCCAGGGGCCTGACCCTCGAGCGGGTCATCTATTCGAATACGAAGCGGGGCCGGGCATCGGCCTCGCCGGGATCAAGGCGAACACGAGGACGGGAAGAGCAGGGAACGTGAAGACTTACGCAGTCAAGGCGAGCGACATCGAGCGGCAGTGGTGGGTGGTTGACGCCAGCGACCAGACGCTCGGGCGCCTCGCCACGCGCATCGCGACCCTGCTCGAGGGCAAGCACAAGCCGATCTACTCGCCGCACATCGACACCGGCGACCACGTGGTGGTCGTCAACGCCGGCAAGGTGCGGGTAACCGGCAACAAGCTGGTGCAGAAGCGCTACTACCGCCACTCGGGCTACCCCGGCGGCCTCAAGGAGGAGAGCCTGCAGGCGCTGCTCGGTCGCAAGCCCGAGCTGGTGATCGAGCGCGCGGTGAAGGGCATGCTGCCCCAGAACCGGCTGGGCCGGGCGATGATCAAGAAGCTGAAGGTCTACGGCGGGTCGGAGCACCCGCACCAGGCGCAGCAGCCGCAGGCTGCGGAGCTGTAGGAGCCGATACGAACCGATGAGCACGAGCTACATCTACGGAACGGGACGCCGCAAGACCTCGGTCGCGCGGGTGCGCCTCCTGCCGGGCGACGGCAGCATCGTGGTGAACGGCAAGGACGTGGCCGACTACTTCGGCGGCACCGCCGCCGCCGGCAGCCTGCGCCTGCCCTTCCGCGTTACCGAGACGGAGGGCCGCTATGCGGCCTCCATCCTGGTCGCCGGCGGCGGCTTTTCCGGCCAGGCCGGCGCCATCCGGCACGGGATCGCCCGCGCTCTGGTGAGCGCCCATCCGGACGCGCGCTCGGCGCTGCGGGAGGCCGGACTGCTGACCCGCGATCCGCGGGCCAAGGAGCGCAAGAAATACGGCCTCAAGCGGGCTCGCAAGGCGCCGCAGCAGGTCGAATCCGAAGAAGATCGCGGCCAGGTAGACCAGGTACAGGATCGACAGGCCGATCACGATCCGCACGGCACGCGTGCCGCGGATCAGGATGAAGACCCAGTAGATGATGAAGGCGA
>DASSNI010000226.1:0-16321 GCA_035701385.1 Candidatus Limnocylindria bacterium
GATCGGCGCCATCTTCTGGAGCTACCTGTCCATCGTCTTCGAGTTCATTGCCGATGCGGTGCAGTGGGAGCGCTGGGAAGGGACGCTGGAGTACACCTTCATGGCTCCGGTCCGGCGCTACGCACAGCTGCTCGGAGCCGCGGCCTACGCGGTGATCTTCGGGCTGGTGCACACGATCTTCGTGCTGGTGGTGCTGACGCTCTTCTTCGAGCTCGACCTGTCCGGCGCGAACTTCGTGACCGCGATTGCCTTCACGGTGCTCGGGACGGTGAGCTTCGCCGGCATCGGGATCGCCGCGTCGATCCTGCCGCTGGTGTACGTCGAGCGCGGGGCGCAGATGGTCTTCGTCATCCAGTCGGTGCTGCTGCTGGTCAGCGGCGTCTACTACGACGTGGCCATCCTGCCGGACTGGATGCAGGTTATCAGCGCGGTGTCGCCGGCGACCTACGTCCTGGACGGCGTGCGCCACGGGCTGATCGACGGTGCCTCGATTGGCAGCCTGCTCCACGACGTGTGGCCGCTGCTGATCATGGGCGTGGTCCTCATCCCCCTGGGGACGTGGGCCTTCGGCCGCGCGGAGCGCTACGCCAAGCGCACCGGCAAGCTCAAGCGAGTGGGTTGAGTCGATGAAGACTGCAGAACCTGGGAACGCATCCATACGGAGCTCTCACATGGCACTTCCTCTGGCAGATGAACTGAAGGCCGATGCGCCGGCGCTGCCCGCCGGCCTGGCCTTCCGCCCCTTCCGGGGCGACGAGGACCTGGCCGCTTTCGTGGGGATCGCCAATGCGGCGAACCGCGAGGACGGGGTCGAGGAGCGCGCCAGCCTGGAGGGGCTGCGCAACTGGGCCGGCTTCCCGTCGCGCACGTTCAACGCCGCCGACGACCTGGTGGTCGTCGAGGCGGATGGCGCGCCGGTGGCCTACGGCTGGACCACCTGGGTCGACGCCAGTGACGGCGTGCGCGACTACTCGACCCGCGGCCATGTCCACCCGGACTGGCGGCGGAAGGGGATCGGCACGGCCATCCTGCAGCGCAACGAGGCTCGCCTCCGCGCGCTGGCGGCCGAGCACGCCGTGGACAAGCCGGCGTTCTACTCGGCGTTCTCGCCGGAGAGCCGCATCGGGGCCGTGGCCCTGCTGCAGGGCAACGGCTATCGGCCGGTGCGCTGGTTCTTCGACATGGTGCGGCCGGACATGGAGAACATCGAGGTGCCGGACATGCCGGCGGGCCTCGAGATCCGGCCGGTCTCCGGCCGCGAGCAGATGCGCCAGCTGTTCGACGCCGACGTCGAGTCGTTCCTGGACCACTGGGGCGGCTTCGACGCCAGCGACGAGTCATTCGAGCAGTGGCTGGCGGATCCGGACTACGACCCGTCGCTGTTCGTGGTCGCCTGGGACGGTGACGAGATCGCCGGCGCGGTCGTGAACATCATCAACGAGCACGAGAACGCAGAGTTCGGCCGCCAGCGCGGCCTGCTCGACAGCGTCTTCGTGCGGCGCCCGTGGCGCGGGCGCGGCCTGGCATCGGTGCTGGTGGCGCGCAGCCTGGTGCTGCTCCGCGAGCGCGGCATGACCAGCGCCTGGCTGGGCGTCGACGCCGACAACCCCAATGGCGCACTGCGCCTGTACGAGAAGGCCGGCTTTGCGGTCGACAAGCGCGCGAGCGCCTACCGCAAGCCGCTGGAGGTGACCCAATGAGGACCGATGTCGGTGCGGCGACCGCCGCCCCGCCGCTTCCCGACCTGGCGATACGGACGTATCGGCCAGGTGACGAGGCCGCAGTCAGCCAGCTGTGGAACCGTGCCGCCGAGCACGATGGCGTGCCATGGCGCACGAATGCGGAGGAGCTCGCCAGCTGGTTCGGCACCTCCAACGACATGTTCGACCCGGCCCGAGACCTGTTCCTCGTGGAGCGGGACGGGCAGCTGGTGGCCACGGCCGACGCCGAGTGGGTCGACACCACCGACGGCCTGCGCGAGTTCCGCATGGGCTGCAACGTGGACCCTGCCCTGCGGAGGCAGGGGATCGGCACGTGGCTGCAGCAGCACATCGAGGGGCATGCGGCGCACCTGGCGGAGCTGTTCCCCAGCGACCGGCCCGTCGGCTTCGGCTCCTGGGCGATGGAGACGGAGACGGACAAGATCGCGCTGCTCGAGCGCTTCGGCTTCGCGCCGGCGCGGACGTTCTACGACATGGTGGTGCCGTCGCTGGACGACGTCGCGGAGCCGTCGCTGCCGGAGGGCATCCGCTTCGAGGCGATCCGCGACGACCAGCTGAAGCAGCTGTGGGACGCGGACATCGAGGCCTTCGAGGACCACTGGGGCGGCTTCGACGGTTCGGACGAGAACTTCGAGCGCTGGAAGAGCGACCCGAAGTGGGATCCGTCCCTGTTCGTGATCGCCTGGGACGGCGACCAGATCGCCGGCGGCGTGATCAACGAGATCAACAAGACGGAGAACGCCGCCTTCAACCGCAAGCGCGGCTGGCTGCGCTCCGTGTTCGTGCGGCGCCCGTGGCGCCGTCGCGGCCTGGGGCTGGCGGTCGTCCTGCGCTCGCTGCAGGTGCTGCGTGACCGCGGCATGACCAGCGCCGGACTCGGCGTGGACGCAGACAACCCCACCAGCGCAGTGGGCGTCTACGAGCGTGCCGGCTTCGAGGTCGAGCTGCGCTCGACGGCCTACCGCAAGGACCCCGGGCAGCATTGATCCGATGATCGACCTCGATCGCGAGCTGGAGCAGGTCCAGGCGGAGGCGCGGGTCGATGGCCTCCGCTTCCGCCGCCTGCGCCTGCCCGACGACCTGCCCGGCCTGACCCAGATGCACCTGCGCGCGGCGATCGCCAGCGGCACCGACGACCGCGACTCGCAGGAGGACTGGCAACAGTGGCTGGGCCATCCATCGGGCTTCGACCCGATGCGCGACTGCCTGGTCGGCGAGGTCGACGGTCGGATCGTGGCCTACGGCCAGGCGCGCGCCGAGGACGATTCGGACGGCGGCCGCGACTACACCTGTGGTGGCGAGGTCGATCCGGACTGGCGCGGCCGCGGGATCGGGCGCGCCGTGCTGCGCCACAACATCCGGCACCAGGTGGCACGGGCCGCGGAGGAGGCCGAGAGGGACCCCGCTCCGCGCGAACGCCGGCTCGAGTCGTGGAGCATGGACACGGAGGAGCGCCGGCTTCGCCTCCTGCGCTCCGAGGGCTTCGAGGTGGTGCGCCACTTCTTCGAGATGCTGCGCCCGAACCTCGACGACCTGGCCGACCTTTCCCTTCCCGAAGGCCTGGAGATCCGGCCGGTGCGCCCGGAGCACCACCGCGCCATCTTCGAGGCCGATGTCGAGGCGTTCCGCGACCACTGGGGCAGCTCCGAGGCGGGCGAGGAGATGTTCCAGCGCTTCTTCAGCGGATCCGGCTTCCAGCCGGAGATCTGGCAGGTGGCCTGGGACGGCGACCAGGTGGCGGGCGTGGTCATGAACCGGGTAATGACTGTCTACAACGAGGAGACGGGCGAGCGTCGCGCGGAGCTGGCCGGCGTCAGCGTGCGGCGTCCGTGGAGGCGCCGCGGCCTGGCGCGTGCCCTGGTGGCCTCGTCACTCCGCGTCCTGCGCGACGCCGGCATGACCAGCGCGGTGCTCGGTGTGGATGCGGAGAATCCCACCGGTGCGCTGGGCGTCTACGAGGCGAACGGCTTCGCCGTGCACAAGCGCGGCTTCAACCTGCGCCGGCCACTGGAGATGACCGCCTGAGAGACTGAGGCTGTCGCTGACTTGCGGTTTGCGACTGGGGGTAGCGGTAAGTCGGTCATCTGCTGTCGGCGGCAGCCACATCAGCGTCAGCTGAGCGAGCAGGGGCCCCGCGCAGGGCCGTGGGGTGGGGTCCGAGCCACTTAACGCTACGCGGAAGCGCATATCGCAAGTCAGGCAGTGCTGACTTCCGACAAGCCGCTTCCAGCCGACATTCCGCCAGTCGGCCGCGCCAGTCGGCCGCGCCGCGGACGGTCCAGCCGCCGCCACGAGCCGCCGAACCTATGCCCGTTCGGCGAGCGCCCGCTCCCGGACCTCGTGGTAGTAGTCAACGATCCGCTCGGTGACCCGATCCCAGCTGTAGTCCGGGGCACGCTCGCGGCCCGCGTCGCCCATGCGGTGGCGCAGGTCGGCGTCCTGCGACAAGGTGTAGAGAGCCGCGGCCAGCGCGCGGGAGTTCCGCGGCTCGACCAGCAGGCCCTGGACGCCGCGCTGCACGACGTTCTTGTAGCCGTGGATGTCGCTGGCCACGATCGGCACGCCGGCGGCCATGGCCTCCAGCAGCACGATGCCGAATGACTCCTGGCCGGTGGCCGGCGCGCAGAAGATGTCGGCGCTGGCGAAGTACCGCGCCTTGTCGTCATCGCTGACGCGTCCCAGGAACTCGACGTCGCGGATCTGCCGCAGCCCTACGTAGCGGCGGTACTCCCGCGCCTTCGGTCCGGACCCGATCACCAGCAGCCGGGCGTCGACGTGGCGCTTGCGCAGCCGGTGGTACGCCTTGAGGAGATGGATGAGACCCTTGCGCTCCTCGAAGCGGCCGACGAACAGGATGTTGATCGTGCCGTCGCGCAGCTCCTCGAAGGGCTCGGCATCGGCGTATCGGTCCAGGTCGACCCCGTTGGGGATGATCGTGTACTCGCCGGGGAAGTAGCGGTTGATGAAGTGCCGGGCGGCGCCGCTGACAGCGATGCGCCCGTCCAGCTTCTCGACCAGCTGCCCGGCGAAGCGCTTGCCGACCCAGTACGACGGGCTGAAGCCGCCGAAGGCGTGGAAGGTGGCCACGTTGACCGTGTCCGACTGGTCGAGCACGGTGGGGGACAGGAACGGGACCAGCGGCTCGTGGAAGTGCAGCACGTCGAACTTGTGGTGGGCCAGCAGCAGCCGCGCACGCTCCTTGAAGCGCCAGCTCAACGTCACGCGCCCCATGGAGCCGTTGGCCGGGAAGGCGTAGCCGGTGCCGAGGCGGATGACGTGGCCCTCGGTCGCCCGCTCCTTGCCGTACTTGCTGGTGATGATCCACACGTCGTGGCCCATGCGCCGCATGGCCTCGTAGGTGTGCCGCACGTGCTCGTTGACGCCACCCGGATGCGGGTAGCCGTAGGGGCTGACGATCCCGACCTTCAGCGGCCCACGCTGGGGCGCCGTTTGGACCGATGGATTGGCGGCACCACGTTGCTCGGCGACGTTGGCTCGCGTCATCGCCACTCTCCTGTGGGACGGAGAGTATGCCGCAGGTGTCGCCCCTTGGCGACCAGCTGCCGGCCGTAGACGGTCACGTTGTGCCAGTGGCTCCAGTGCGTTCCGTCCGGCTCGGTCGTGCGCTCGGCGACGGCTCGTCGGTAGTCATCGGCCGATGATCCGGGGAACCAGGTCCAGCCGGTGGCGATGTGCTCCAGCACGTGCGCGTCCGAGTTGCCGACGGCGGCGAGTCCCAGCAGGCGCTGGTTGAGGGCCGCCCGGTTGCGGCGCCGGGCGCGGCCGGCGGCGCTGGGGTTCATCAGCTCGATGCCGTCCAGGTGGTGCCTATCGTCGGGATCGTGGTGCAGCGCCACCAGGCTGCGGCTGCCGAGGCTGGGGGTCAGCGGCGCCATCGGGTGCGCGGCGATGGCCAGGCCGCCCTGGTGGTGGATGCGCTCCAGCGTCTCGGGCAGCGGCCGCAGCGCGGGGATCCGCTCCTCGACGAACAGGGCCAGCACGTGCCCACGGCGGGTGGTGATCTCCTCGCCGACCACCAGCTCGAAGGAGTAGTCGCCGGCGGCGTGGAGCTCGCGGGCGCGGAGCGCCCCGTCGATGCGCTCGTGGTCGGTGATGGCCACCAGGTCGAGGTCGGTGTGCCGCTCGACGTGGTCGAGCAGCGCCGCCACGCCATGGACCCCGTCGGAGTACAGCGTGTGCAGGTGCATGTCCGCCTTGCCGCGCGGGCCGCCGTTGCGCGTCACGCGGCCCTCGCCCGCTGGTCCGTCCAGAAGGGTTGGAACGCGGCCCACCACTGCTCCGGCGCCTCGCCGATCGCGCGCTCGAAGGCCGCCGCCAGCGCGGTGGTGAGGGCAGCCACGTCCGCCTCCGCGTCGCCGGTGCGCGGCGCCTCCACCAGCTCGGCGCGCACGCTGAAGCGCTCCGGCGCGGTGCGCCGGACGCGCGCCATGACGAGTGGCTTGCCGGTGCGCAGCGCCAGCGTTGCCGGCCCGGCGGGCAGCGTGGTGGCGTGGCCGAACATGCTCACCGGCACGCCGTCACCTGCCAGGTCGCGGTCGGCGACCAGGGCCACGATCTCGTTGCGACGCAGCGCGGCCAGCATGGGGCGGAAGGAGTGGCCCAGCGGGATGACCTGTACGCCCTGGCCGCTCGCCCGTCGGGCTCGCATGAACTCGAACAGCTCCCTCGGCTCCGTCTCCTCGACCGGCGCCACGCCGCGCAGGCCGTGGGCAGCCACGAAATGGCCGATGGGCTCGAAGTTGCCGAGGTGCGGCACCGCGACCACCGCGCCCTCGCTGATGATCGGCTCCCAGTGCTCCCAGTCCTCGACGTTCGCGATGTCGGCCAGGCGCGCGCGAGGGTAGTGGGGTGAGCGAAACATCTCCAGCCAGTAGCGGGCGTGGTTGACGAAACTGGCCCGCACCAGGCGGTCCAGGGCGCGGTCGCTCCTCGCTTGCCCGGTGGCCGCCGTGACTCGTCGGAGGCTCTCGGCCACCAGGACGCGGCGTTGGGGTGCCAGGCGGTACCACGCGCGGCCCCCAAGGTCGGCGAGGCCATACGCCAGGCCCACTGGCAGCGAGCGGGCGACGAAGTCAGCCAGGCGCAGGCCCAGCGTCAGCAGCGGTCCGCGCATCCCTCAGGCGCCGCCGGCCCGGGTCCAGTCCTCGCCGCGACGCGCAGCCTCCAGGGCGGCCCGCGCGCGTGCCCGGTCCTCGTCGGTCTGGGGCCAGACCGGGCGGAACATGTACCACTGGCCCGGATCGGCGCGGATGACCGTCCCCAGCTCATCGGCGAGCGCCTGGGTGGCGCGGAAGATCTCCGATGGCTCGTCGCTGGTGGCATGGATGAGCGGCAGGCCGTGGGCGGCGAAGCGGTCGCCCTGGGTGCGCGAGCACGCGACCGGCAGCATGGGCGCTCCGGAGCGCGCGGACAGCGTGGCCGGGCCGGCCGGGAAGGTGGTGGCCTCGCCCATGAACTCGACCGGCACGTCGCCGGGCCGGTAGCCGCCGTCGCAGAACAGCACCAGGTTCTCGCCGGCCCTCAGGGCGCGGAACAGGCCGCGCAGGTTGCGCCAGCCGATGAGCGTCAGCCCGTGTTTCGCCCGCACGGCCTTGAGGTGCTCGTACAGCCGGCCGTAGGTCGTGTCGTCGGCGACGACGTGCAGCTGCTGTCCGTGCACCTTCAGCGCCGGGGCGATGAGGTCCATGCCTCCGACGTGCACCGTGCACAGCAACACGCCGCGCCCTTCGGCCTGTGCCTCCCACAGGATCTCGATGTTGGCGATGTCGACCAGCGCGCCGACGTCCTCGGGCTCCTCGCCGGCCAGCCGCATGACGTCGGCCAGGTAGCGCGCGTAGTTGCGGAACGCGCGCCGCGCGGCACGATCCACGCGCGGGTCGTCGGCCGGCAGGCCCAGGGCGTGGGCCAGGTTGTCGCGCACGACGTCGCGCTTCGAGCCGGCGAGGTCGAAGGCGGCGTTGCCGGCCGCCGCGGAGAGGGGCAGCACCACGCCACGCGGCAGCGCATCGATCAGCGTCTCGGCGGCGCGATAGCCCCAGAAGGCCAGGCGCTCGCGGGTGCGCTCCACGGGCGGCGTGGCGGCGGCCCGGGGGCTCCCGGTCCGCGGCGCGCCACCCTTCATGCCGGCCGCCGCGCTCGGCGCGCTGGCCGCCGGCATCGGCTCAGGCGGCATCGGCTCAGCCGACGTCCGCCGTCTGCTTCGTCGGGTGCTGCGCCAGCTTGCGAAGCTTGCGCTTCTCGGGTGCCTGGCTGCCGTCCAGCGTCTCGTTGTCGTCGCCGCGGATGAAGGCCTCCACCCGGTTGTAGGCGATATCGTCGTGGATCTGGAGCGGCGGCGACTTCATGAAGTAGCTCGACGGAGCCACCAGGGTGCCGGCCAGCCCGCGGTCCAGGCCCAGCTTCGCGCAGCGGATGGCATCGGTGATGACGCCGGCGCTGTTGGGCGAGTCCCACACCTCGAGCTTGAGCTCCAGGTTCAGCGGGACGTCGCCGTAGGTCGTGCCCTCCATGCGGATGTGGCACCACTTGCGGTCCTTCAGCCACGGCACGTAGTCGGAGGGCCCGACATGCACCTCGTCGTCGCCGATCTCGTAGTCGAGCATGCTGGTGACGGCGTTCGTCTTGCTGATCTTCTTGGACTCCAACCGCTCACGCTCCAGCATGTTCAGGAAGTCGGTGTTGCCGCCGAAGTTCAGCTGGTAGGTGCGGTCGATCCGCACGCCGCGGTCCATGAACAGGCGGGTCAGGACGCGGTGGGTGATGGTCGCGCCCACCTGGCTCTTGATGTCATCGCCGATGATCGGCAGGCCCTTCTCGGCGAAGCGCCGCTGCCAGTACGGCTCACGGCCGATGAACACCGGGATGGCGTTCACGAAGGCCACGCCCGCCTGCAGCGCCTGCTCGACGTACCACTTGGTCGCCTCCTCGCTGCCGACCGGCAGGTAGGAGACCATGACGTCGACCTTGCGCTCCTTGAGGATGCCGACCACGTCGGCCGTGGGTCCCGGGGCCTTCTGAATGACCTGGCTCAGGTACTTGCCCAGCCCGTCGTGGGTCATGCCGCGGTCGACGGTGACGCCGGTGTGCGGCACCTCGGCGAACTTGAAGGTGTTGTTCTGGCCGGCGTAGATCGCCTCGGACAGGTCCTTGCCGACCTTCTCCTTGTCGACGTCGAAGGCAGCCACGAACTCGATGTCGCGGACGTGGTAGCCACCCAGGTTGACGTGCATCAGGCCCGGGACGAAGTCCGTCTCCTTGGCGTCCGCGTAGTAGTAGCGGCCCTGCACCAGGCTCGAGGCGCAGTTGCCCACGCCCACGATCGCGACCCGGATCTTTCCATCCGAGGAATGGCGGCCGTTGGTTGCGCTCTTTCCGTTCGTGTCAGCCACGCTGCTCACTTCTCCCACTTTGCTTCGTTGGTTGCCACAGCCGGGGTCGCCGAGCTGAGCCGATGGACGTGCCAGATGCGCTGGATGGTGGTGGCCACCGCCAGGATGGCCACGATTGCCATGGCGCCGATGAGACCGATGCCGATGCCGAGGCCCGCAAGCCCGATGCCGGCGACGATGAGGACCAGCCGCTCCATGCGGGGCGCCAGGCCCACCGGGGCATCCAGGCCGATGCCCTGCGCGCGCGCTCGGGTGTAGCTCACCATGAACGAGCCGCCGAGCGCGACGAGCGCCAGCAGCACCGGACCGGTGGCCGGCTGCCCGCTGCCCAGGTAGTAGGCCACGATGCCGCCGTACAGGACCGCCTCCGCGGCGCGGTCGAGCGTCGAATCCAGGAAGCTGCCGAAGGTGCTGCCCAGGCCGGTGGCACGGGCCAGCGCACCGTCCACGGCATCCAGCAGCGAGCCGGCGGTCAGCACCAGCGCCCCGGCCAGCAGGCTGCCGGTCCCCACCAGTACCGAGGCGGCGGCCACCACCAGGAAGCCGATGACGGTGATGGTGTTGGGGGTCAGGCGCAGCGCCACCGCCAGCCGCACGACCGGCGACAGGATGGCGCGTCCCGCCTCCTTGGCCCGCGCCGACAGCAGCGAGTCGCCGCGCCGCAGGTCGTGGGTGCGTGAGTGACTAGCCGACATCCGGCACCTCCCCATGGCTGCCGCTCGTGCTGGCCACGCCTGCCGTGCCGCCGATCAGGCGGGCCTCCGCCTCGTGCAGCTCCTCGAAGGCCGCCAGGCGCAGCCGGCAGATGACGGCCCGCCCCTGGCGCCGCGTGTCGATCAGGCCGGCCAGCCGCAGGATGCGCAGGTGCCAGCTGATGAGCGGCTGCGACAGGCCGACGCCGGCGGACAGGGCGTGCACCGGCATCGGGCCGCCCTCGGCCAGCAGGCCGATGATGCGGAGGCGCGTCTCGTCGCCGAGCGCGCGGTAGAAGGTGCGCAGGCGGCGCATGTCACGCTCGCCAGGGGTCTCTCGAGTCAGGGTCATGTCGAAGCGGTTCTTTATCAAATGCGGATTGATATAAGCGGGCGCTTATGATATTGGCCGGCTCGCAGGCACGTCAAGTGGCGCGGAGGACGGGTGGTAGACTGCGGCCCGCGCGACCCGCCGCCACCGTAGGAGGTGCGCCCTGACCAGCTCAACGCCTGATGCGCTGTGGGCGTCGAGATCGGTCCGGCTGCTGCGCCCGGCCGCGGTCGTGATCACCGGCCTGAAGCGTTCCGTCCGCCGCCGCCGCCTGCTCGCTGGGGTGGACCTGCGCGTCCCGGTCGGGGCGCGGGTCCTGGTCGTCGCCGACCAGCCTGGCGCCGGCTCGCTGCTGCTCGGCATCCTGGCCGGCCTCGTGCGTCAGCACCGCGGCCGCTTCGAGATGGCCGGCCTGCAGCGCGCCGATGACTCGATCCACGGCTGGCGCCGGCGCGTCGCGTACCTGCCGCCGGACGGCGGCTTCTACCCGTGGCTGTCACCGGACGAGGTCCTGGAGCTGGCCGCCACGCTGGCCGGCTTCGGGCGCGCCGAGCGGCGGCGACGCGTCGAGATGATGATCCACCGCTACCACCTGGGCACGGACCTGCGCCGTCCGGCCCGGCGAGGCGGGCCGGCCATGCTGCAGAAGGTCGGCCTGGCGGCCGCCATGATCTCGGAGCCCGAGATCGTGCTGCTGGACGAGCCGCTGCGCGCGGTCAGGGACCCGGAGCGCGCCGAGCTGCTCAGCCTTCCCGGACCGCGGCGCACGATGCTGATCGCCAGCCAGGACCCCGCGGCCGAGGCCGGGCTCGTGGACCGGATCGTCCTGCTGCGCCAGGGGCGCGTCGCGGTCCAGGCACGGACCCAGGAGCTGGCGGAGCAGGGCCTGCCACTGTCGCTGCGCGGCATCTCGGCGCTGGCCGAGCTGCGCCAGGCCGCCACTGCCGAGGCGGCGACCGCGTGAGCCGCCTGGTCGCCGTCGCGGGGCTGGCCGTCCGCGACCTGTGGGTCAGCTACCGCCTCCTGATCCTGGTGGCCGGCCTGCTGCTGGCTGCCCTGCCGGCCGCGCTGCAGGCGGCGCTGCCGCAGCAAGCGGCGCCACTCACTGGCCGCCTCGAGCCGTTCGCCATCGGCCTGGCCATTGCTCTGGCGCTGACCGCCGGCGTGGCCGCCTGGTCGCTGTCCGCCGAGCGCTCGGGCGGCACGGCCGGCTGGCTGGTCACGCGCGCGGTGCCGCGCTCGGTGGTGGTGATGGGCTGGTTCGCCGCCTTTGCCGCGGTCCTGCTGATCGGCCTCCTGCCCAGCGCCGTGCTGGTGTGGCTGACGCTGCCCCTCACCGAGGCGCAGGCGATCGACCCGGCCGGCTACGCGGCGGCGGTGGCGGCGGCCTGGGCGGCCGGTCTTGCCGCCGTGGCGCTGGGCCTGCTGCTCGGAACCATGCTGGAACCGCTCTTCGCCGGAGCCGTTGCGCTGCTGGCCGGCGGCGCGCTGCTGCTCCCCGCCGTGCTGGGCCCGCTGCAAGAGCTGGCCATGCCGCCGGCGCCGGCCGCCGCGCTGGTGGTGCTGGGCGACCTGCAGGCTGCCGCGCGGCCGATCGCCGATTCGCTGCAATCCGGAGGCGCCTCGCTCGCGGCGGCCGGCGCCATCCTGGTGCTGGCGGCGGCGACCATGCAGCGGGCCGACCTGTGACGGCCGCGGCCCAGCCGACGGTGCGCATGCATCCGGCCGCCGCCTGGGCGGTGCTGATCGTGGCCTCGCTGGGCGTCTTCCTGGGCGGGGCGGAGCTCATGGTGGTGGCGATCGCCCTGCCGTCGATCGTGGCCGACTTCGGCGGCTGGGAGGACCTGGCCAGCGCGTCGTGGATCGTGAACGGCTACCTGCTGGCCTACATCGTGGCCATGCCGCTGGCCGGCCGCGCCGCCGACCTGTGGGGCGCGCGCCGCCTCTACTTCCTGGCGCTGCTGCTGTTCTGCGCCGGCAGCCTGGGAGCGGGGCTGAGCCGGCTGGCGGGACCGCAGGCCGGGCTGGACTGGCTGATCGCCGCGCGCGTGGTGCAGGGATTCGGCGGCGGCGCGCTGGTCCCGCTGTCGATGGCGCTGGCCAGCCACCTGTTCGCCGGGCGCAGCCGCGCTGCGGCGCTGGGGGTCGAGGGCGCGGCCACGTTCGTCGGCATGGCCGTCGGCCCGGCCTACGGGGCCTGGGTGCTGCTCAGTTTCAACCTGCCGCTGCCCGGCGTGGACCTGGCGTCGTGGCAGTGGATCTTCTTCCTGAACGTGCCGGCCGGGATCGTCACCCTGCTGATGATCTACGTGGTCGCCGGCGGCGTGGAGACGCCGCGTGCGGCCGGCGGCCTGGACCTAGTGGGCGCGCTGCTCATCAGCGTCACGCTGGTGGCCGGCGTCGGCGCGCTGACGCTCGCCGGGGAGCGGGGTTGGGCGGATCCGCTGATCCTGGCCGGCTTCGCCACGTTCGCCGTCGGGCTGGGACTGTTCATCGTGCTGCAGCTGCGCCGCCGCACGCCGCTGGTCGACCCGCGGCTGTTCGCAGATCGCAGCTTCTCGGCGGCGAACGCGGTCAGCCTGCTCACCGGCTACACGCTTGCCACCGCGATCATCGGCGGCCCGGTGTTCGTGAACCGCGTGCTGAATGCTGGCGCGGACCAGTCGGCGCTGGCGCTCACCGCCCTGACCGCGGCCATCGCCGGCGGCGCGGTGGTGGGCGGGCTGGTCAGCGCCTTCACCGGAGAACGGATCACCACGGTGCTCGGCGTGGCGGCGAGCGCCGCGGGCCTATGGCTGGCGACGTCGTGGGGCACCGGGACCGGGCTGCCGCAGCTCACTCGCGACCTGGCCATCTTCGGCGCCGGCTTCGGCCTCACCGTCTCGCCGCGGGCGACCGCGGCCGTCGAGGCGGCCGGTGCATCGGCCTATGGGGTGGCGAGCGCCATGCTGCAGATCACCCGCACGCTGGGGATGAGCGTTGGGCTGGCGCTGCTGACGTCCATCGGCCAGAACCGCATCAACGACCTGACGGCGCTCATCAACGACACGGCGCGGCGCAACCAGCTGGTGGTGAGCCTGGGCCATCCGGAGTTCGTGGACGTCGATCCGCGGGCAAGCCTGCAGCTGGTCGACCTGCTGGAGGGCTGGTCGCGCAGCGAGGCGGCCGACGTCCTGCGGCTGGTGCTGACCATCGCGCTGGTGGTGGCGCTGGTCACCCTGCTGCCGGCCGTGCTGGTCGGGGCGCGGCGGCGCGAGGCCTAGAGCGGGTCGGCCACGACCACCAGCTCGCCCCAGTTGCGGTTGTAGCCCTGGCTGGTCTGCAGGGTGAGGCGCTCGTGGTCGGTGGGCTGGGTCCAGATCACGCCCGCGGAGCAGTCTTCCGCGCCGCGCAGGGCCAGCGGCAGCGTCACCCCCAGCCGGTCGGGGTTGAGCTCCGGGTTCGGCGGGTTGTCGTCCGGGCAGGGCACGTTGGGGTGGATTTCGGTGACCTGGTAGCGCAGCACGGCACCATCCGACATCAGGATCTTGATCCGCGCCCCGAGCTGCACGTTCCACAGCGGCTTGAAGAGGTGGTTCACCGCGTGGGCGAAGATGTACGAGTTGGTGCCGCGGCCCGGCTGTGACGCCTCGCGCAGGATGAAGGCGCTGTCGTCGGCGGGGAACGAGTCGCAGCCCGGGTTCGTGCACTTGTGGACCGAGGTGTTGATGCCAACCGACTCGATCTGGATCTGGGTGGCCACCCAGTCGCGGGGGATGGGCGTGGGCTCGGGCGTCGGCTCCGGCGTCCCGCCGTTGCTCGGCGTGGTCCGTGGGGTCTCGATGGGAATCGGCGTGTTTGTCGGGTCGGGGATGGGCTGCAGGCTGGAGCCGGCGCTCGGGCGGTCCAGGTCCAGCTGGCCGACAATGATCAGCGCAACCCCAGCGACCGCAAGCAGGAGCGGCAGCAGCATCCCGGACAACGCGCGGCGCATGACGCCGGCGAGTCTACCAACCACGTTCCGCCATCTTCCATGACCGATGCCTCCGCGCACCACGACCGGGCCCTGGCCCTCGCGCGCGCCGCGCTCGACGCGGCGCCCGCCGGGCTGCTGACCGACCTGGACGGCACGCTGGCGCCCATCGTCAGCGATCCGCAGGCCGCCCGGCCGCTGCCCGCAGCGATGGCCGCCCTGCGCACGCTGCGCGAGCGGCTGGCGGTGGTGGCGGTGATCACCGGCCGAGCCGGCGGGGACGCGCGGCGCATGCTGGGCGGCGACGATCTGCTGGTCGTCGCCAACCACGGGCTGGAGTGGCTCGAGCCGGGCGCGCAGCCGACCCCGCGCGACGACCTGGCGTGGGCGCCGGCCGCCGTCCAACAGGCGCTGGACCGCGTGACCCTGGGCGACGAGGCCTGGATTGAGGACAAGGCGCTGTCCGCCACGCTCCATTTCCGCGGCGCTGACGATCCGGAGCGGGTGCGTGAGCGGCTGCGCGGCGAGCTGGGCGACGTTGGGCCGATGGGGCTGGTCGTGCGCGACGGTCGCATGTCGCTGGAGGTGCGCCCCGCCTCAGCCGGCGACAAGGGCACCGCGCTGCAGGCGCTCGTGGCGCGGAACGGGTTGCGCGGCCTGCTGGTGATGGGCGACGACACCACTGACCTGGACATGTTCCGCGCCGCAGCCGAGGCGCGGGCCGCGGGCCGGCTGCGTGCCGCGATCCTGGCGGTGGCGGGTGTCGGCGAGGTGGCGCCGGCCATCGCGGCCGCGTCGGACGCCGTCCTGCCCGACCCTGCGGCCGCGGTCCGGCTGCTGGAGGAGCTGGCTAGCGGGCGCTGATGCGGCGGACCGGGAGCTGTCTCGCCGCCCGGCGGTCGCGGCGCGCTTCGATGCGCACCAGGTCCTCCATCTGGCGGCGCAGCCACCAGCCGATATCCTCGCGCTCGACGCCCCGCCGCAGCAGCGCCAGCCGCTCCGCCCGCTCCCCGGGAGGCATGGCCAACGCCCGGCCGAGCGCTTCGGCGGTGCCCGCCACGTCCGCCGGCGCCACGGGCAGGACGCCATCGGCCATCTGGTCGTAGGCGCCGGCGGTCTCGGACAGGACGAGCACCGCGTCGCGGCCGCTCACCACGGCCGCTTCCTTGGCGACCAGGTTCATGCCGTCGACCAGCGGGTTGACGAGCACGACATCGGCAATCGCCAGGCCGGCGATGGCCTGCGCGTAGTTGTTCTCGTAGAACAGCTGCACGGGCCGGTAGCCGGCCCGCCCGAAGCGGGCATTGATGCGGTCGACGGCCGCCTGCACCTTGCGCCCGTAGTCGCCGTACTCGCGCAGGCTGGTCCGCGACGGCACCAGGAAGGCCAGGAACGTCACGCGTCCCCGCATCCGCGGATAGCGCTGCAGCAGCGCCTCGAAGGCCGCGAAGCCGCGCAGGATGTTCTTCGACGGCTCCAGCCGATCGACGCGCACGACGATCTGCCCCGGTGCGCCGGCCCGCAGCTGCTCCGCGCGCCGCCGCGCCCGCAGCGAGGCGGCCACCTCGCGGGTGGCCTGCACGTCGATGCTGATCGGGTAGTCGCGCACGTGCGCCACGTGGCCGCCCGGCAGGAGCACCCGCCGGGTGCGGTGGTCGACCCGCGCGCCTGGCAGGAACGACTCGGCGGCACGCAGGAAGTTGTGGGCGTACCGCTCCGTCTGGAAGCCGACCACGTCCGCGCCCGCCAGGCCGGCCACGATCGCGGTGCGGATCGCGGGCGTGATGGTCTGCCACAGCGACGACGGCGGCCAGGGGATGTGGGTGAAGTGGCTGACCAGGGCGGTGGGCCGGCGTTCGCGGATCATCGAGGGCGCCAGGTAGAGGTGGTAGTCGTGGAGCATGATCCGCGGCCGCTCGTCGTTCGGCGCCTGGCGCAGCACGGACCGGGCGAACGCCTCGTTGACCGGCACGTAGCCGGCCTGCCAGGCGCGCAGCGTGCCGGCGTCGATCATCGGCCGCGACGGCAGCTCGTACATCTGGTGCTGGAGGAACCACAGCAGCGGGTTGGCGACGACGTTGTAGGCCGCCTCGTAGGGGCCGCGCTCGACCTCCACGAAGCGCAGTCGCACCTCGTTCGGCACCGCCCGATCGATGAGCTTCGGCTCGCCGATGCCGCGCCGGTCGCCGTCGGACAGCGGCGCGGCGATCCAGGTG
>DASSNI010000227.1:0-6540 GCA_035701385.1 Candidatus Limnocylindria bacterium
CCGCCGTCCTCTTCATCGCCATGCTCGGGCTGGCGGTCTACGTCGCGGGCTTCGAGAACAACACGACGCTGTTCCTCGTCTACGTCGCGCTCGCGCTCGTCACCGGCGTCGTGCTCGTCATGCCCATCGGCGGGGCCGACATGCCGGTCGTGGTCTCGCTGCTGAACTCGTACACGGGCATCGCCGTGGCGGCGACCGGCTTTGTGCTGGGCAACTACGCGCTGCTGATCGCCGGCACGCTGGTCGGCGCATCGGGCGCGATCCTCACCCAGCTCATGTGCCGGGCCATGAACCGCTCGCTGTTCAACGTCCTGTTCGCCGGCTTCGGCACGGGCGGCGAGGCGGCGGCAGCCGGCGCCGAGGGCGAGGAGAACCTGCGCGAGATCAGCGCCGAGGACGCCGCCGTGCTGATGGCCTACGGCAGCAAGGTGGTCATCGTGCCGGGCTACGGCATGGCCGTCGCGCAGGCGCAGGGCCCCGTCCGCGAGCTGATGGACCTGCTGCTCAGCCGCGGCGTGGACGTGCAGTTCGCCATCCACCCGGTGGCGGGCCGCATGCCGGGGCACATGAACGTGCTGCTGGCCGAGGCGAACGTGCCCTACGACCGGCTCCAGGAGATGGACGAGATCAACGACGACTTCGCCGATACGGACGTCGCCCTGGTCATCGGCGCCAACGACGTCGTGAACCCGCTCGCCCGCGAGGAGGGCTCGCCGATCTCGGGCATGCCCATCCTGAACGTGGACCAGGCGCAGAACATCATCGTCCTGAAGCGCGGCCGCGGCACCGGTTTCGCAGGAATTCCCAACCCGCTGTTCAGCAACGAGAAGACGAAAATGCTGTTCGGCGACGCCAAGCCATCGGTCGAGGCACTGGTGTCTGGGGTCAAGCAGGCCTAGCCCTATACTGGCCGCCCCGAGCATCACCCGCACCCAGGGAGGCGGCCATGGCACAGACGTCCAGCTCGGTCCTTGACGACCTGCGATCTCACCTGTCCGACGACACCATCAACGACATCAGCCGACGGATCGGCGCGGATCCGCAGCAGACCCGGACGGCGGTCGACGGCGCCATTCCCATGCTGCTGGCGGCGCTCGGCAAGGAGTCAGCCGATCCGGAGCGCCGCGCGGGCCTGCAGCAGGCCATCCGCGAGGATCACGACGGGTCGATCATCGACAACCTGTCCGAATACCTGAACGGCCAGCTGGGCGGGCGCGCCGCCGATGGCCAGGGCATCGTGAACCACGTGCTGGGTGACCGCCAGGAGACAGCCGCCCGAGCACTCGCCGGCAAGAGCGGCCTGGACATGGGCACGATCATGTCGCTGCTTCCGCTGCTGGCGCCCATCGTGATGGGCATGATCGGCAAGAAGACCGGCTCCGGCGGGCTGAGCCTCGACACCATCACCGACGCGCTCGGCAATGACACGCAGCGCGCCGCCAACGATTCGCCCGACATCGGCGACCTGCTCGGGCAGGTGCTGGGCGGCGGCTCCGGCCAGGCGCAGGGCGGCCTGGGAGACGTGCTGGGCTCGATCTTCGGCAAGCGCTGAGCACGCTCCCGGAACCGGGCAAAGGCAAGGCGCTAGCATCGGCTCATGCCCGATCAGGACTGCGCCATCTGCCGCGGCCCCGCCGGTGACCCCGAGCTCGACCGCGTCGAGGTCTGGCGCGACGACCTTTGGCGCCTGTCCATGTCGCTCCACAGCCACCTGAAAGCCTTCGCCTACCTGGAGCCGATTCGCCACATCCCGTACCTGGCCGACCTGGATGGTCCCGAGGCGGCCACCTTCGGCGAGGTCATCGCCCGCGCCTGCCGTGTCCTGCGCGAGGCGACGGGCGCGAAGCTCGTCTACGCCTACGTCTTCGGAGGAGGCATCCCGCACCTGCACCTCCACCTCGCCCCGAATGCGCCGGAGGGCGTGCTCAACACCAACCTGATCAGCGGCCGCACCGAGGAGCGACACCTGCCCAGCGGCGCCACCGAGATCCGCAGCCTTGACCATCCGGAGCGGCCGGACGAGGAGATCCAGGCGGTCATCGAGCGCGTGCGCAGCTCAATGGCAGGCGCCTGAGCCGATGGCGCCGCCTGGCCGGTGGGTGTGCCTGGACGTCGGCGAGACCCTCATCGACGAGACCCGTGTCTGGAGCGTCTGGGCCGATGTGCTGGCCATCCCGCGGCTGACCTTCATGGCCGCGCTCGGCGCGGTGATCGCGCGCGGCGGCGAGCACCGCGACGTGTTCGGCGTCTTCGGCCTGGAGGAGTCCGCCTGGCGCGGCCGCATGCCGGAGGTGGAGGCGCGCTACGGCGGCTTCCGGGCGGAGGACCTGTACCCCGATGCGCTCCCGGCGATCCAGGCCCTGGCCGCGGCGGGCTACCGCCTGGCGGTGCTCGCCAACCAGCCCGCCGCGCGCACCGCCGAGCTGCGGGGGCTGGGCATCGCGCCGGAGGTCATCGCCATGTCGGACGAGATGGGAATCGCCAAGCCGGACCCAGCCTTCTTCACCCGCGCGCTGGAGCTGATGGGCGGCGCGGCGCCGGGGGACGTGGCCTACGTCGGTGACCGGGTGGACAACGACGTGCTACCTGCCATGGCGGCAGGGATGCGCGCGGTCTGGCTGCGGCGCGGGCCGTGGGGCCACATCCAGGAGCTGCCGCCGGACATGAGGCCGGCGCTGGTGGTGCAGTCGCTCGACGAGCTGGTGAACCGCATCGGCGACGTCTTGGCCACGAGCTGAACCTCAGGAGCGCTGCCGCAGGATCAGGTCCACCTCGCGCTCGCTGACGCCGTAGCGGCCCAGGGTGTGGCGCACCAGCTCGAAGCCAACCTGTCGCTCGACCGTGATGACCCGCGCCACGCCCAGGCGCCGCAGCTCAGCCTCCTCCTGGACCGAATGCGCGCGCGCCACCACGTGCAGGCGTTCGTTGCGGCTCATGGCGTAGGAAGCGGCCTGCCGCGTGACCAGCGGGTTGCTGATGGCGATGACCATGGTGCTGGCCGTGTCGACGTAGGCGGCGTCGAGCACCTCGCGCGTGGCGGCGTCGCCGTAGAGCAGCGGCTTCCCGGCCTCCAGGGCGCGGCGCACCATGGGGTAGTCCGCGTCCACCGCGACCCAGGGGATGGAGCGCGCCTCGAGCACGCGGGCCACCGTGCGGCCCACCACCCCATAGCCAACCAGCACCACGTGGCGGCGCAGCTCCCGGGTTTCGCTGCCGCGGACCGTGGGAGGTGCCGCGGGGAAGCGCCGTTCCAATCGGGAGCCCAGGATGGATGCCCCACGGGCCACGGGCGCCGCCAGCAGCATGGAGAGCACCACTGCGCCCATGGCGTTGCTGAAGATCTCGCGGTCCAGGGCGCCAATCTCCAGGCCCACCGTCGCCAGCACGAAGCTGAACTCGCCGGCCTGTGCCACCAGCCCGCCGGACAGCAGGGCGGTGGCGTAGGGTCGCCCGCTGATCTTCACGATCCCGGCCACCGCCGCGCCCTTGCCCAGCACGATGATCAGCAGCAGCGCCAGCACCAGCGGCCAGCCGGCCAGCACGGCGACGGGCTGCAGCAGGATCCCCACCGACACGAAGAAGACCGTGGCGAACAGCTCGCGCAGCGGGACGATCTCGCCCAGCACGCTGGCCGCCAGGTCGGACTCGGCCAGCGCAAGGCCGGCGATGAAGGCGCCCAGCGCCACCGAGACGCCGACCTCGTGCGCCAGGGCGGCGGTGCCGATGGCGATGACCGCCACAGCGACCACGAACAGCTCGCGCGACCCCAGGTGAGCGACCCGCCCCAGGACCACCGGCAGCAGTCGTGAGCCGATGACCAGCACGGCGCCAACGAACACCAGCGCCAGCAGGACCGCCAGCCCGGATTCGACGATGCTCGACTGCTCGGGATCTGCCACTGCCGTCAGCAGCACCACCAGCACCACGGTCAGCAGGTCCTGGACGATCGACCACGAGAATGCGATCCGGCCATGCGGGGAGCTGGCCAGTGCCCCCTCGCCGGCGATCTTCACCAGCACCACGCTGGAGCAGATGCTGACCACCGCTCCCAGGAACAGGGCGGCCGGCAGGCTGGAGCCCAGCCACAGGGCGATCAGCGTTCCCACCGCCATGGTGATGGCCACCTGCACCGGCGCGCCGATGAGCACCAACCGCCCGACCTCGCGCAACTCGGCAAGGCGGAACTGAAGGCCGATGCTGAACATGAGCAGCGCCACGCCGATGTCGGCCAGCGCCAGCACCTCGTCCGGGTCGGCCACCACGCCCGGCGTGAACGGCCCGACCACCAGCCCGGCCGCGATGTACCCGATCATCGGCGCCAGGCCAATGCGGTGGGCAAGCGCACCGAGCACCAGCGCCGATCCCAGCGCGGCAAGCAGCGTGATGGCCAGGCTACCGGTCATCGCCAGACGGTCACGGCGGATGGGCTCCCATCGGCCGATCATACCGGCCGGGAAAGGGTTGCCCGGCAAGCGCCGACATCGCTATCCTTCGCGGGCCTGACATCCGACCGCATGCCAGGCGGGTGTCGCGCTCCGCCCTTATCCCGACCGCGTATGGAGGAGACTGCGCACGTTGTGCGCGGTCTCGTTCGCTTTCCACGGGGAAACCGATGAGCGATTCACCTATCTCCTCGACGACATCGGCGCTCGACATCGCGCGCCTGGTGGGCGGCACTGAAGCCATCGTGGTGCGCACGGATGACCCGCTGCACGCGCTGGCGGAGCGCGCAGTCGCGAATCCGTCGTGCAGGGTGCTCTCGGTCGTGGATGGCCACGACCGCCTGGTCGGCCTGGTCCGCGTGACCGACCTGCTGGAGGACATCTTCCTGAAGGTCGTCCCGGAGGAATCGCTGGGTGCCATCGACGACGTGGAGGACGCGCTCCGCTACGCCAGGCACCTCGGGGCTCGCACCGCCGCGGACGTGATGCAGGAGCCAGCCTGGGTCCACGCCGACGACGATCTGCGGACCGTGTTCCATCGGCTCCGGATGTCGGGGCTCAACGGCTTGCCGGTGACCGATGCGGAGCGACGCGTGGTTGCCTACCTGGATCAGCTCGAGCTGCTCATGGCCTGGGTCGAGACCACCGGGCGCGAGGTTCTCCTCGCTCCGCAGGACAAAGCCTCGCCGGACGAGCCGACGGCATGACGATCGAGGTCATCGCCGCCGCGGCGATCTTCGTCGTCACCTACGCCCTGATCGCCAGCGAGCGGGTGGACAAGACGCTCGCCGCGCTGGCCGGTGGATTGGCCATGGTGCTGGTCGGCGTGCTGGACCAGGAGGGTGCCTTCGCGGGCGTCGACCTGAACGTCATCTTCCTGCTGGCCGGCATGATGGTCATGGCCAATGTGGTGCGCCGCACCGGCGTCTTCGGCTGGATGGCGGTGCGGGCTGCCCGCCTGGCCTCCGCGGATCCATACCGCATCCTGGTCGTCATGTCGCTGGTCACGGCGCTGGCGTCCGCCTTCCTGGACAACGTGACGACCGTCGTGCTGATCGGGCCGGTGACCCTCTTCCTGGCGGCCGGGCTGGGCATGAACCCGATGCCGCTGATCATCAGTGAGATTCTGGCGTCGAACATCGGCGGCGCGGCGACGCTCATCGGCGATCCACCCAACATCCTGATCGGCAGCGCCGCGGGCCTGGACTTCAACGCCTTCCTGATCCACCTGGCGCCGCTGATGGCGATCCTGATGGGCGTCTACCTGGTCGTGGCCCGCTGGCTGTTCCGCTCGCAGCTCGTGGTCGACGCGGACCGAAGCCGCACGCTGCTCGCGCTCGACGAGCGTCAGATGATCGGCGATCCGGGGCTGCTGCGCCGCTCGCTCATCGTGCTTGGACTCACCCTGGTCGGCTTCGTCCTGCATGGGCCGCTGGGCTACGAGCCGGCGACCGTGGCGCTGACCGGCGCCGTGGCGTTGATGCTGCTGACCCGCCAGGACCCGCGGGAGGTGCTGCGCGAGGTGGAATGGCCGACCCTGTTCTTCTTCGTCGGCCTGTTCATGCTGGTGACCGGGCTGATCGAGGTCGGCGTGGTGGAGGCGGCCGCCCGCCTGGTGGCCGATGTGACCGGGGGCGCCCTGGGGGCGACCACCTTCCTGGTGCTGTGGGTGTCCGGGGGCGCCTCGGCGGTGATCGACAACATCCCGTACGCCGCGACGATGACGCCCCTGGTCGCGCAGCTCCATGCCGGCCACGGTGCCGACGCTGACGTGCTGTGGTGGGCCCTCGCCATCGGCACCGACCTGGGTGGCAACGCGACGATCATCGGTGCGTCAGCCAACGTGGTCCTGGCGGCACTCAGCGAGCGGGAGGGGCACCGCATCAGCTTCATGACCTACCTGCGCTACGGCCTGCCGGTCACCGTCGGCATGCTCGTGCTCTCGAGCCTCTACCTCTGGATCCGATACCCCCTGTAGCTGCCTGAGCCGATGGATCACCTGGCCGACGTCCTCCGGCAGCTGTTCGTCCTGCTTCTTGCGGCAAAGCTCGGCGACGAGCTGTTCAAGCGATTGGGCGCTCCGACACTGGTGGGCGAG
>DASSNI010000228.1:0-13774 GCA_035701385.1 Candidatus Limnocylindria bacterium
CCTGGCGAGCAGCGACGCAGCCTGCACGCTGGCCTACTGGCATCACCCGCTGTTCAGCTCCGGCTTCCACGGCCCCGAAGACGACGTGGAACCGCTGTGGGAGACGCTGTACCAGTACGGCGCCGACCTGGTCATGACCGGTCACGACCACCACTACGAGCGATTCGCGCCGCAGACTGCGACCGGCGCGGTCGATCTCGAATTTGGCATCCGGCAGTTCGTGGTCGGCACCGGCGGCACCGGCCTTCGCGCGATCGGGACGCCCGTCCAGAACTCCGAGTCTCGCAACGACACCGACTTCGGCGTCCTGGACGTCACGCTGCACGACGCGTCCTATTCGTGGGAGTTCGTGCCCGTGGCAGGCGACGACTTCAGCGATGCCGGCGCCGCCACCTGCCATGCCGGGCCGGGTGGCGAACCGCCTCCCCCGCCGCCCGGTGGTGACTTCACGGTGTCCGCGACGCGCGAGACGCCGCCGATGCCGCACGCGAACGACTCGGCCGATGATGCGGCGATCTGGGTCCATCCCACCGACCCCTCGTTGAGCACGATCATCGGGACCGACAAGCAGCCCGGCGGCGGCCTGGCGGTCTACGACCTGTCCGGCAACCAGCTCCACTACTACGCCGACGCCGCGATGAACAACGTCGACGTGCTCGATGGCTTCTCCCTGGCCGGCACCACCGTCTCGCTGGCAGTCGCCACCGATCGCGACGACGCCCGGCTCGCCATCTACCGCATCGATCCGGGGACGCGCGGCCTGGTCAATGTCACCAGCCCGCTCATCGGAGGGGGTGCGGGTGGCGTCTGCACGTACCGCAGCCCGGTGACCGGGCAGTTCTACGCGTTCACCACCAACGCGACCGGGGTGGTCAAGCAGTGGCAGCTGTTCGCGAGCGGCGGCCTGGTGAACGCGACCCAGGTGCGGAAGTTCGACGTCGGCGAGACGGTCGAGGGCTGCGTGGCGGACGACGCGACCCGCAGCCTCTACCTGTCAGAGGAGCTCATCGGCATCTGGCGCTACGGGGCCGAGCCGGGAGACTCCAGCCCGCGGCAGCTGGTCGACGGCACCGGGTCCGCCGGCCACCTCACGGCAGACGTGGAAGGGCTGACGATTGCGCGAGATGCCTCCGGCGCTCACCTCATCGCGTCCAGCCAGGGTGACGACCGATACGTCATCTACCGCCTGTCCGACCATGCGTTCGTGAGCAGCTTCCGGATCGTGTCCTCAGCCACGGTCGATGGCACGGAGAGCACCGATGGCATCGCCGCGATGCCGATTCCCCTTGGCCCGCTGTTCCCCGGCGGCGTGTTCGTGGCCCAGGACGGGGACAACTTCGACGGTGGCGTGCTGGTGAACCACAACTTCAAGCTTGTGCGCTGGGACGCGATATTGGACGGGGCCGGCGTCTGACGCGCGGCCAGCGGTAGGCCATGGGCATGAGCCAGCGCATCGGCGGGCAGCGCATCATCGGCCCCCCGAAGTCGTTCCACCTTCGGTACGTCAGCGCCGAACCCGGACGCGGCGTTTCCCAGGCTCGCGGTAGCGAACCTCGACCAGCGGCCACAGGTCGTCCAGCAGGATCCGGTAGTCCCCCGCCGCCCTCCCCGCGCGCAGCCGGCCCGACCGGATGAGGCGTCGCACGTGCTCCGGATGAAAGCCCAGCACCGCCGCCGTCTGCCGAACGCTGAGCGCCAGTTCGGAGAGCTGGATCGGCTGCTGGTCGGGCATCCCGGCCAGGGCAACTGCCATCGCCTTGGTGCGATCCGCCGTCAGCGCGATCGCCTCGGCGTCCGGCCACCGCATGGCCGCGTGCAAGGCGGCCGCCAGGTGCTCGCGCAGCTCGCCGGCGGTGGCGACCGGAGGCGGAAGGTCGGCGCGTTGCCGGCCGCTCATGCCGCGGCCAGCCAGCCCCGCTGGAACGCCACGTCGAAGAGCCACGGCCAGCCAGCAACCAGGCGGCCCAGCCAGCCAGCCCGTGAGCGGTAGAGGGAGCGCGCCTTGTCCAGCACGCGGCGGCGATCGGCGCCGGAGCGCTCATCTGCCAGCGCTCGCAGCTCGGCGAGCGCGGCCGCCGGCTGGCCGGTGAGCCAGCGGGCCTCGGCCAGGACCTCGCGGGCAGCCTGGTCGCCGGGCCGCAGGTCGAGTGCCATGGTGGCCGCGGCCAGCGCGCCGGGCGCATCCCCGCTGCGCGTCAGCGCGCGCGCCAGGGCGAGCTGCGCATCGGCGTCGCGTGGGTCGAGCCGCACGGCCCGCCGCGCGGCCTCGGCCGCCTCGCCTGCCTCGGCAGCGCTCAACCGCTCCTCGGCCTCGGCCAGCGCCCAATCGCGCTGGCGTGGATCGTTGCGCGCCAGCCGCCCGTACTCGGCAGCCGCCTCGCCGTGCGCTCCCTCGGCGGCCAGCGTCTCCGCCAGCAGCTCGCGGTAGCGGATCTCGTCGGGATCCAGCCGCACGGCGTCCTGCGCCTCGCGCTCCGCCTCGTCCACCCGCCCCATGGCCAGCAGGGCGCGGGCGCGCAGCTCATGCGCGGCGTCGTCGCCCGGATGGTCGGCCAGCATCGCGTCGGCGGCCTGCAGCGCGCCGGCCGGGTCACCGCGGTCGAGCGCCGCCTGTCCCTGCGCCAGCTGGCTGGGGGTGGTCACTCGACCTGCGCCTCGCGGGGCACACCGGCCCACGATGCCGAGCCGTCCAGCAGCGCGGCCAGGCGCGCCGGGACCCCGTCCAGGGCCACGCGCTCCTGGGTCATGCTGTCGCGCTCGCGGATGGTGGCCGCGCCGTCGTCCAGCGACTCCACGTCCACGGTCACGCAGAACGGCGTGCCGATCTCGTCCTGCCGGCGGTACAGCTTGCCGATCGAGGCGGTGTCGTCGTACATGGCCGCCATCCGGGCCCGCAGATCCGCTGCCAGGTTCCGGGCGCGCTCCACCAGCTCCGGCCGGTTGCGCAGCAGCGGCAGCACGGCGGCCTTGACCGGCGCCAGCGCCGGGCGGATGCGCAGCACGGTGCGCTTCTCCTTCGCCAGCTGCTCCTCCTCGTAGCCGTCAAGCAGCACGGTCAGCACGGCGCGGTCAACCCCCATCGCCGGCTCGATGACGTACGGCGTGATGTGCTCGCCGCTCGCCTCGTCGAAGATCGTCAGCCCCTTGCCCGAACCGGCCGAATGGGCGCGCAGGTCGTAGTCAGTCCGATCGGCCACCCCCTCGAGCTCGGACCAGCCCATCGGGAACGCGTACTCGATGTCGGTGGTCTGCTTCGAGTAGTGCGACAGCTCGTCCGGGTCGTGTGGCCGCAGGCGAAGGCGCTCGGCGGCGATGCCCAGCTCATCGGTCCACCAGCGCAGGCGCTCCTGGACCCAGTAGGCGAACCACACCTCCTCCTGGTTGGGATGGACGAAGAACTCCATCTCCATCTGCTCCAGCTCGCGGTCGCGGAAGATGAAGTTGCCCGGCGTGATCTCGTTGCGGAAGCTCTTGCCGATCTGGGCGATGCCGAACGGCAGCTTCTTGCGCGTGGTGGTGGCCACGTTGTCGAAGTTCACGAAGATGCCCTGCGCTGTCTCCGGGCGCAGGTACGCGATCGACGCCGACTCCTCCACCGGGCCGACGTGGGTCTTGAACATGAGGTTGAACCGGCGGGCGTCGGTCAGCGTGCCGCGCTGGCCGCAGTTCGGGCACGCGATTTCGGACGGCGCGCCCTTGAGGTCATCGGCCCTGAAGCGCAGCTTGCAGTTGCGACAGTCGACCATGGGGTCGCTGAAGCCGGCCACGTGCCCGGAGACCTCCCAGACCCGCGGGTTCATGACGATCGCCGCGTCCAGCCCGACGATGTCGTCGCGCCGCTGGACCATGGACCGCCACCAGGCCCCCTTGACGTTGTTCTTCAGCTCTACGCCCAGCGGGCCATAGTCCCAGAAGCCGCCCATGCCGCCATAGATCTCGCTCGACGGGAAGACGAAGCCACGGCGCTTGGCGAGGGAGACGATGGCCTCCATGTTCGGGGCAGGCACGGCTGTCAGACGGCTCCTGAGTGCAGCAGATGTTGGACCGATGTCGGGCTGGCCAGTCTAGCCTAGCCCGACCATGGCGACCCGTCAGGCGCCGATCCAGACCCCAGTCGCCCGGCCGACGGCCAGTGCCACGCCAACCAGGCCGCTGGCGATGGCGACCAGCACCGTCCAGGTGATCAGCACGTAGCGCGATCCGACGAAGCCGGCCGCCTGCTCTCCGAGGCGCGGCCGCTCTGCCGCCAGCGGCGAGATCCAGTCACCTCCGCTCGCCGCCGCCGCGTGGGCCCGCAGGGTGCCGATGATGACCGCCGCGAAGGTGCGCTGCCGCTCGTCGGTCAGCTCTGCGGCAGCCTCCTCGAGCGTCGCCAGGGACGGCTCGCCGCCCTCCAGGTAGTCCAGGAACCACCCATCGTCCAGCCTCTCGAAGCGGTCGAAGGCCGTGTCGCTCGGGTAGGTGGCCAGCGTGGCGCGGGCCGCCGCCAGGTCGCCGGCCATCACCTGCGCCGAGAGGCGCTGCGACTGGAACGCCTCCGGATCGGGGTGCGCCGCCAGCCAGGCACGCGCCTCGGCATGATTCCGCGGGATGCGGCCGGCGCCCACCGCGGCACGCCGCTCCTCGGCGTCCCGCCGCGCCCAGTGCGCAACGGCCAGCGCGTCGCCGAACCGGCCGCCGAGCTCGCGAAGCAGGAACAGCGCCAGGCTGCCGGCGAAGGTAGCCAGGAACAGGGCGTAGCTCAGCAGCAGGTCCGTGCTGAGCGCACCGGGCAGGATCGAGGCGCCGAGGGCGAAGACGGCCAGCAGCCCCGCCCCGAGCGCCAGCAGGAAGGCCCGCCGCACCCTGCGCTGCAGCTCGGCGGAGAAGGCGCCCGGCAGCGCGCCGAAGCGGTCGCTCACCCGCCGGCCGTGACCTCCGTGCACTCTGCCTCGGGTTGCGAGGGTGCGGTGATGGCGATGGCAGCCTGGCGCGCGGCCACCTCCTCCAGGAAGTCGCGGCTGCGCAGCTCCCGCTCCAGGACGGCCGAGACGGTGGCGTGCAGCAGGCGCTCGACCTCGCGCGCCAGCGACGTGGCCAGGCGCAGCCGCAGCACCTCCGGCAGCGCCGAGCGCTGCAGGTGGCGAAGGACCTTCAGGCCATCGGCGTCGATGGGGCGCGCGGCCATGGCCGCGTGGGCGCACTCTGGGCCCCGGACGCCGCCCGCCACCGGCGAGAAGGCGTTGCCACCCGGGCCGATCTCCGCGCCGCACTCCAGGCAGCGGCCCAGCTCGGGGCGGAAGCCCATGGCGTCCAGCAGGTGCAGCTCGAACCAGCGCGCCACCAGCTCGCGCGACACCTCGGCGGGCGCCGCGTCCAGGGCGGACAGGCCCTGGGCCAGCAGCAGGAACGCGTCGTGCGAGTCGGACGCGCCCTCGCAGAAGCGGTCGGCCAGCTCGACGAGGTACCAGGCCGCGGCGGTCGAGTGCAGGTCGTTGCGCAGGCCGAGGTGCGGATCCTCCAGCGCGACCTGGGTGACGACGTCGAAGGTGCGGCCGATGGCCAGCACCAGGTGCACGTCGCTGAACGGCTCCAGCCCGCCGCCCAGCCGCGAGCGCGGCTTGCGGATGCCCTTGGCGATGACCCGCAGCTTGCCCAGTCGCGGGGTGAGCACGGTCAGCACCCGGTCCGCCTCGCCCAGATCCATGCTGCGCAGGACGATGGCCTCCGTCTTGTAGAGGCGCGCGCGGCTCACGCTCGCGCCTGCCTCGGGTACGCTTCCCGCGTGAACGAGGGCGTGCAGAAGACCAAGCTGCTCGACATCAGGACCGAGTTTACCGACCTCCTCGGGCAGATCGAGGACGAGATGCGGGCGGTCCTGGACGGGCACGAGGGCCCGGCCAAGCCGCTGTACGAGATGCTTGCCTACCACCTGGGCCTCGACCAGCCGGACGGGCCGCGCGGCAAGCGCATGCGGCCGCTGCTCGGCCTGCTGGCCTACGAGGCGCTGACCGGTGAGCACGAGTCCGCGCTGCCGGGCGCCGCCGCAGTGGAGCTGGGGCACAACTTCAGCCTCGTCCATGACGACATCGAGGACGCCGACGCGGAGCGGCGGCATCGGCCCACCCTGTGGGCCATCTGGGGCGTGCCACTGGCCATCAACGCCGGTGACGCGCTCTTCGCCCTGTCGCGGCTGGCGCTGTACCGCGGGCTGGACTCGGGGCGGATCAGCGAGCACCGCATGCTGGAGCTGATGCGTCGGTACGACGAGACCTGCCTGGCGCTGTGCGAGGGCCAGTTCCTGGACATCAGCTTCGAGCGACGGACCGACGTCACCGTCGACGAGTACATGGAGATGATCGGCCGCAAGACCGCCGCGCTGATCAGCGCCTCGCTGGAGGCCGGCGCCATCCTGGCGGTGGATGACCCGGAGGTGATCGCCCAGTTCAAGCAGTTCGGCTACGACCTGGGCCTGGCCTTCCAGATGGCCGATGACGTCAAGGGATCGTTCTGGACCTCGGCCGAGTCCGGCAAGGCGGAGGCCGGCGACATCCGGAAGCGCAAGAAGACGCTGCCGCTGGTCTGGGCACTGCAGCACGCCCCCGAGCCGGATGCCTCGCGTCTGCGGGAGATCTACGGCGCCGAAGCCACGGGGCCGATGGAGCCGCAGGAGGTTGACGAGGTGCTGGCCATCCTGGAGCGCTGCGGGGCACGGCAGGTTGCCGAGGCGGAGGCACGGCGCTGGCGCGATGTCGCCATCCAGGAGCTGTTCGCGCTGCCGATCCCGCCCGAGCGCCGCGCAGAGCTGCGAGCGGTGGTCGATTCGGTGATCGCCGACTGATTCGCCCTTCGCGGCTGAGTGGCTAGCCCTCGGCCGGTGGCTCCGGCTCCCCCTCCTCCGGCGGCTTCTGGCGGCTGGCGATGACCTTCGCCACGCGGCGCGGCTCGGCCGCGTCGACGGTGAGGGTCACGTCGCGGAACTTCACCGTCGCCCCGGGCAGCGGGATGCGCCCAACGCGGTGCACGATGAAGCCGCCGACGGTGTCGTAGGCCTCCTCGTCCTCCTCCTCCTCATCGGACAAGCCGAAGAGGTCACGCAGGTCGTCCATGCTGACGCGGCCGTCCAGCCGGAAGCTGATCTCGCCGTCGTTGGCCAGCGGCTCGACCAGGGACTCCTCGCGGTCGTACTCGTCCTGGATCTCGCCGACGATCTCCTCGACCACGTCCTCCAGGGTGATGAGCCCCGCCGTGCCGCCGTACTCGTCCACCACGATGGCGATGTGGCGCTTGGTGACCTGCATCTCGTGCAGCAGCTCGTCCACGGCCTTCGTCTCCGGCACGTAGACCGGGGGCCGCACCAGCTTGCGAATGTCGATCTCCGGCGCCGCCCTGCCGTTGCGCTTCAGGTACGGCAGCAGGTCCTTGGCGTACAGGATGCCGATGATGTCGTCCAGGTTCTCCTCGTACACCGGCACGCGCGAGTGTCCCGCGCGCACGATCACGTCCAGCACCTCGTCCATCGGGTCATTGACGTCGATGGCGCGGATACCGATGCGCGGCACCATCACCTCGTGGACCTTGGTCTCGGCCAGCTCGATGACCCCGTGGATCATCTCCTTCTCGTCCTCTTCGATGCCGCCCGTCTCGCTCCCCGTCTCGACCAGCATCTTCAGCTCCTCGGTGGAGAGATAGCCCGCCTGCGGCCGGTCGCGGCCACCCAGCAACCGAACGAGCACGTTCGAGAGGCTCGACACGAGCCAGACCACCGGTCGCAGCAGGCTGTCCATCCAGCCGATTGGCCGCGCCACGACCAGCGCGAACCGCTCGGCGAAGGTGAGGGCAAGTGTCTTCGGCACCAGCTCGCCGATGATGATCGAGGCCAGTGCGATGAGCAGCGTCACGAGCACGAAGCTGGCCGTGTCGGCAGCGGCACGCAGCGGCTCGAAGGGAATGAGGGCGATCAGCCCGGCCAGCGCGCCCGACAGCGATACCGCGCCGACGGCCGAGGCAAGGAAGCCAAGGAACGTGATGGCGATCTGGATGGTCGCCAAAAAGCGGCTGGGGTCGTTCGTCAGGCGTTCGGCGATGCCGGCCGAGCTGTTGCCCTCGCTGACGAGCTGATGCAGCCGATGCCGCTTCACGGTGATGAGCGCGATCTCGCTGGCGGCAAAGAAGCCGCCGATCATGATCAGGATCGCGACCAGGGCAAGGTCAAGGAGCCAGCCGTCAGGCATCTGCGGGGCCCGCGCCGCCTCCCGACTGCGGATTCCGCTCGCCGGCAAGCTGCTCCTCCAGCTCGCTGGCCGTCTCGGCCCGGTGCCTTCGCAGCTCGATGGGCCGCGCCGGCATGCCAACCACCGTCTTGCCCGGCGGCACGTCGCGGGTCACCACTGCCCCGGCGCCGGTGCGCGCGCCCTCCCCCACCGTGACCGGCGCGCGCAGCATGGTGTCCACGCCGATGAAGGCGCGGTCGCCGATGACGGTGCGCTGCTTGCGCTCGCCGTCGTAGTTGGCGGTGATGGCCCCGGCCCCGATGTTCACCTCCTCGCCGACGTCCGCGTCGCCCAGGTAGCTGAAGTGGTGCTGCTGCGTTCCGGCGCCCATGGTCGTGTTCTTGAGCTCGGCGTAGTTGCCGATGCGGCAGCGCGGACCGATCTGGCATCCCGGTCTGACATGGCTGAACGGCCCGATCTGCACGTCCTCTGCCACGCTCGACTCCTCCACCACGCTGGCCCACACCCGGCTGCGCGGGCCGATCCGCGCGTCGCGCAGCTCGGAGCGGGGCCCGATGACCGCGTCCTGGGCAATGACCGTGCGTCCCGACAGGATCGTCCAGGGCTCGATGCGGGCGTCCTGGCCGATCTCCACGCCCGCGTCGATGTACGTGGTCGCCGGGTCGACGATGGTCACGCCGGCGCGCTGGTGCTCGGCGATGATCCCCGCGCGGAGCCTGCCCTCGGCCTCGGCCAGCGCCGCCCGATCGTTGATGCCCACCGTCAGCTCCGGCCGCGGCGCCTCGATGATCGCCACGCGGCGGCCGCCCGACGCGGCCAGCTCCACGAGGTCGGTGAGGTAGTACTCCCCCGAGGCCGATGCCGGCACGCTGCCGACATTGGCCCGCAGCCAGCCGGCGTCGAAGCAGTAGCTGCCGACGTTCACCTGGCGGATCGCGCGCGTGGCCTCGTCCGCGTCCTTCTCCTCGACGATCGCGGTCGCCGAGCCATCCGCCGCGCGCACGACGCGCCCGTAGCCTGTTGGATCGGGCAGCTCGGCGGCCAGCAGGGCGATGGTGGCGTCACCCTCGGCCTGCTCGCGCAGCAGCTGCCGGAACAGCTCCGGCGGCAGCAGCGGAACGTCGCCCATGGTGACCAGGACGTGGCGCGCCTCGGACGGCACGCGCTCCAGCCCGCGGCGCACCGCATCGGCCGTGCCCAGCTGCGGCTCCTGGCGAACCGTCGGAGTGCGATCGGCCAGCGCCGCCTCGACCTGGTCTGCGCCAAAGCCGATGACCACGACCGGATGCTCCACGCCGGCCGCCGCCAGGCCCGACAGGACGTGCTCGATCATCGGCCGGCCGGCGAGCGGGTGAAGGACCTTGGGAACCCGCGATCTCATGCGGGTCCCCTGGCCGGCGGCCAGGACGATGGCCGCGGTGGCTACCAAGTGCAGTTGCGCTCCAACGCTGGGCGAGGCTGCCGATGGTATCCGTCAGCCGCCATCGGCTGCAACGGCGACCACCTCGATTTCCACCAGCGCGCCCTTGGGAAGACCCTTGACCGCCACCGTCGAGCGCGCGGGGTAGGGCTGGCTGAAGTGGCTGGCGTAGACCCCGTTCATCGTCTCGAAATCGGCCAGGTCGGCGAGGAAGACCGTTGTCTTCACCACCCGGTCCATGCTCAGGCCCGCAGCGTCCAGCACGGCGCGCAGGTTCTGCAGCGCGCGGTCAGCCTGCGCGGCCACGCCCTCCTGCAGCTCACCGGTCGAGGGATCGATGCCGACCTGGCCCGCCGTGAACACCAGCTCCCCGACGCGGATGGCCTGGCTGTACGGCCCGATGGCCGCCGGCGCGCCGCCGGTCTCGACTCGCTGCCGCACGGTCGTGCTCACTCCTGCTCTTCGGCGTCGTCGCCCACGAGCTGGATGCTAGCCGCTTCGCTGCGCAGCCGCGTCAGCGTGGCGCGCAGCCCGGCGCGCTCGACGCGTCCCGCCACGGCGGCCGCGCGCTCCGGATCGTCGGTGAGCGTGTACACCGTCGGCCCGCTGCCGGTCAGGGACGGCTGCCCGCCCGCGCCAGCCACCTGGCGCACGATGTCATCCAGCGCGGGCCGCAGGCGCCGGGCAGGCGCCAGCAGGTCGTTGCGGCCCCGGTCCGGCGCGCGGCTCCAGTCGCTCTCGCGGAGCTCGGCGAAGACCGCGGCCGTCGACAGGGCGAACGGCGGGTGGACGAGCACGGCGTGCAGCGCCGGCGGCGCTTCCTGCGGCTCGACGACCTCGCCGATGCCGCGCACCCGGGCCGCAGCCACCGCCGCGGCGAAGAACGGCACGTCCGCGCCGATGTCGGCAAGGACGGCCGGATCCTCCGCGGGTCGCGCTTCCCAGTGGCGTCCCAGCCGCCAGGCGGCGGCCGCGTCCGACGAGCCACCGCCGAGCCCGGCCGCCACCGGGATCCGCTTCTCCAGCGTGAGGCACTCGAGCTCCGGTGCGTGGCCGAGGCCCGCCTGCAGGCCGCGCCACGCCAGGTTGCCGGCGCCGACCGGCACGCCCTCGGCGGTGCTGCCCTCGATCCGCAGCCCCGAGCAGCCGGGCATCAGCAGCAGCCGGTCAGCCAGCTCCAGCAGCACCAGGTCGCTCACCAGCTCGTGCATCCCATCGGCGCGGCGGCCGGTGACGGCCAGCCACAGGTTGAGCTTCGCCGGGGCCTCGAGGCGCAGCGGCGTCATGGCCGCTCGTCCAGCCGCGGGCCGAGCTGCGCGTACAGGCACGCCCATTCCTCGACGCTCAGGGTCTGCGGCCGGCGGTCGGAGGCGATGCCGCACGTGGTGAAGGCCGCGTCCAGCACGTCGCGCGGCAGCGGCAGCTCGCGGGACAGCGCGTTGTGCAGCTGCTTGCGCCGCTGCCGGAAGCCGGCCTGCACCAGGCGGTAGAACGTGTCGCGCCCTGGGCCCGGCGGGATGGCCGGCTGCGGGCGCCGGCGGAGCCGCAGGATGGCCGAATCGACGGCCGGCGCGGGCTCGAAGGCGAACGCCGGCACCCTGGAGACTACCGACGCCTCGGCCACGTTCTGGGCGAAGACCGACAGGTAGCTCATCTGCCCCGGCGGCGCGGCCACGCGCTCGGCCACCTCGGCCTGCACCAGCACGACCACCAGCTCCGGCGGGCGCGGCCCCTCCAGGAAGGCGTGCAGCAGCGGGCTGGTGATGTGGTACGGGATGTTGGCCACCACCTTGAACGGCTCCCCGGGGTAGGCGCCCCGCGGGTCGAAGGTCAGCGCGTCGCTCTCCACCAGCGTGAAGCCGGGCACGCCGCCGAGCTCGGATCGCAGCCACGCGGCCAGCCGGGGGTCGAGCTCGACGGCCAGCACATCGGCTCCGGCGGCAAGCAGCCGCCTGGTGAGCACGCCCAGGCCGGGACCCACCTCCACCACGCGATCGCCGGGCCGCAGCTCTGCCGCCTCGACGATCGAGTCGAGCGCGGCCGGGTCGGTGAGGAAGTTCTGGCTCAGGCCGCGTCGCGGGCGCAGCCGCTCGCTGGCCAGCAGCCGGCGCAGCTGCCCGGGCGTGGGGGGCGCCAGCCGCTCCGGCGCCAGCGGATCGCTCATGGGCGGCGCCGGCTCATGCCGGCAGCCAGGGCAGCGACAGGTTCGGGATGGCCTCGAGCCCTTCGGCAGATGCCTGACCGGCGGCAAGCCGGTACCCGGCGGCGGCGCCGATCATCGCCCCGTTATCGGTGCACCACGCCGGCGGCGGCACCAGCAGCGGCAGGCCGTGCGCCTCCAACCGCTCGCGCAGCACGGCGCGCAGCGCGCGGTTGGCGGCCACGCCGCCGCCGAGCGCCACGGATGCCACTCCATGGTCGGTGGCCGCCGCCAGCGTCTTGCGGGCCAGGGCATCCACCACCGCCTCCTCGAAGGCCGCAGCCAGGCCGTCGACCGGGATCGGCTCTCCGCGGCTGCGGTAGCCCTCCACCTCGCGCAGCACGGCGGTCTTCAGGCCGGAGAAGCTGAAGTCGTAGCGGCCGTCAGTCCGAGCGCGCGGGAATCGGACCGTCGGCCGCGTGCCTTCGGCGGCCGCCGAGATCGCCGGTCCGCCGGGATACGGCAGGCCCAGCAGCCGGCCGACCTTGTCGAACGCCTCGCCCGCCGCGTCATCGGCCGTCTGGCCCAGCAGCCGATAGCGCCCGTGGTCCTCCATCAGGACGAGCTGCGTGTGGCCGCCGCTGACCACCAGGCACACCAGCGGGAAGGGCGGTTCGGGCGGCAGGGGGTCGCCGGCGGGCACATCGGCCAGCCAGTTGGCGTAGATGTGGCCCTCGATGTGGTTGATGCCCAGCAGTGGCAGACCGGACGCTGCCGACAGGGCGCGTGCCACGTTCACTCCCACCAGCAATGAGCCGATGAGCCCCGGTCCATGGGTGACGGCAATGGCGTCGAGGTTCGCCCAGCCGCCCGCCTCGTCCAGCGCAGCTCGCAGGGTCGGCACCATCCAGCGCAGCTGCTGGCGCGCGGCGACCTCCGGCACGATGCCCCCGGTCTGCGCGTGCACCGCGATCTGGGTGGCGACCTGGTTGCTCACGATCCGGCGGCCGCCGACCACGACCGCCACGCCGGTCTCGTCGCAGCTGGTCTCGATGGCCAGCACGCGCGCCCCGCTCACCCCTCGTCCTCCTGGTCGCGGCGCTCATCGGCGATCAGCCCCTGCATCGCCGGCCGCGCCAGGTCGGGCGTGGTCATGATGAAGGCATCCTCGCCGTCGTCCGAGTAGTAGCGCGGACGCGTGCCGGCAATCGAGAAGCCGAAGCGCCGGTACAGCGCCTGGGCGGGGTGGTTGCTGACTCGCACCTCGAGCGTCAGCCGCGCAGCGTGCAGGTCCTTCGCCAGGTCGACGAGCCGCAACAGCAGCCGGCGCCCGACGCCCAGCCGCCGAAACTCCGGGTGCACGGCGAAGGTGGTGATGTGCGCCTCGTCGACCATCAGCCACACGCCGGCGAAGCCGACCACGCGCTCGGTACCGCCCTCCCCGGTGCGCGCCACCACGTAGCGCGCCAGGCGGTTGCCGCGCAGCTCCTGCTCGAAGGCGTAGGCCGGCCACGGGGTGAGGAAGCACAGGCGCTCGATCTCCTGGACCTGGGCGACGTCGGACAGGCGCATGTCGTCCACCTGGACGGGCAGTCCGATGGCCATCTCAGCCTCCAGCCGCCGTTGAGCCCGGCCCCGTGGTCGACGCCCCCGGCACACCGCGTGGCGCCCGCAGGTAGCGCGGCTCCAGGCGCTCCAGGTCGTCGCCTCCTGGGTCGGTCGCCAGGCGCAGGGCCGCCATCTCCGCCACGGCGGCGGCGGCACGACGCGGCGGCACGCTGGCCACCAGGCCGAACGCCTCGGCCAGCTCCACCGGCGCCACCAGGCTGGCGTCCGACGTCAGCGCGCCACGTTCCACGACCCACGGCTCGTCGTCCGTGCGGGTGAGCAGGTACGCGTCCGTGGCGCCCGCCCGCGCGGCGGCGCCGCTCGCCTGGGGCTCGGAACGCAGCCAGGCCTGCAGGCTGGGCACGCCGAACAGCGGCCTGTCGAGCGCGAAGG
>DASSNI010000229.1:0-3731 GCA_035701385.1 Candidatus Limnocylindria bacterium
GAGACGATGAGCGTGGTGGAGGCCGATGACTCGATCGCCGAGTGGCTCGACTCCCGCCATCCGGAGCTTCGGCGGTTGACGCTCGAGCGGGTCCCTGACGAGGACGGCATCATCCTCGTCCGGGCAGCGGTCGCCGGCCACGAGCCGGTCGTCACGCTTCTGGACACAGGAGGCAAGGGCACGGAGACGCGGGCTTCATCCGTCCCCGACCTGTCTGGCGGCGAGCTGCGCAGCACCGGGCACGGCGTGGGAGGCACAGAGGCCTTCGGCCGTGACGTGGAGGGCCAGGCGCTGGAGGCGGGTGGCGCGCGGATCCCGGTGGAGCGGCTCATCCTGCGCGACGTCATGCCGCACTACGACATCCTGGTTGGCATGGACACGCTGCGCGGCTCCGTCCTGGCGGTGACGCACGACCAGGCGCAGCCGGTTCACTGGCTGATCGCGCAGGACCAGTGACGAGCGGGGGAGCCTAGCCCCGCTTCGGGCGGGGCTTGACCTGGATGCGCCTGCCGGCGGGGTCTGCGCCCGGCTCCACTTCCAGGAGCGCCCAGCCGGGGACCGGCTCGAACAGGGTGGTGCCGGTCACCGTCATGAGCTCCGCGGCGCGCGCCAGCAGCCGGCGGCCGGCATCGCGCTCGTCGGCCGGCAGCTCGTCCAGCAGGCGGTCCAGGCGGTGCTCGAGCACGCGGCGGGCGACGATCGGCTCATCCGCCTTGCCGGCGGCCCGCACCAGCTCCTCGGCGTCATCGACGCCTTCCAGCGAGAGGGCGCGGATCAGCCGTCGCGCGGCCGCTGCCTCCGCATCGGGCAGGCGGTCCAGCCAGCTGCGCTCGGCCTTCGGCCTGGGCTTCGGCTTCCTCGCGGCCTTGGCGCTGCCAGCCGTCCCTCCTTTGGCCGGCTTTGGCCGCGGCAATGGCTTGATGGTCGTGCGCCGCGCCTCCGGCAGCTCGTCGCTGATGGCCTTCAGAGTCGGGAACGGGCCGCGCACCAGCTCCTGGCCGAAATCATCGGTCGTGGTGGAGTCGACCAGGAACCAGCCCAGTGCCGCCTGGCGCACCTCGAAGCGGTCATCGGCGGTTCGGTAGGTGCCAGCCTTCTGGCGGATCAGCTTGTTCGGATCGTTTCCGCCGTCGGCCTTCTTGCGGGCGGGCATCCCTCAGCCGAATAACGCGTTGATGGCGGCGTGCTCGCTGCCTTCGACGGTGAACTCCTCGCCGCCGGACTGGAAGCGCCTCATGAGGGGCTGCTTGCCACGGATCGGCTCGTCGCGGCCGATCTCATGCCAGACGATGTCGTCCGACAGCGTGTCGAGGAAGGCCTGGAAGTCGCCGGGATTCTGCGAAGCATCGTGCACGATGCGGGCGTTGGGATGCATGTCCATGACGCGTCTCCGGAGGGGCCTGCGATCGTAGGGCGGGCCCACCACAGGGTCAAGGAATGGCGAACTCGACCGACTCCAGCACCGGCTCGGCGGTGGCGAGTGCCTCGTCCCAGTTCTCGTCCGCGCCACCGACCATCACCGCCACCAGGCCCTGCGGCGTGTCGACCAGCGATACCCACAGGCGCCGATGCGGATCGATTCCCAGCGGACCGGGTGGCACCACCAGCACGCTCACGTGAGGGTCGGTCGCGTTGGCCAGCTCGACGGCGAAGCCGCTGAGCCCGCCAACTTGCGCCGCACTCGTGCCCAGGATCTCGAAGTCATCGTTCCTGGCCATCAGCTGCGCGGCCTGCTCGGCGTCCGTCACCGCCTCCGATCCGCTGCCGCTGAACACGGCACTCACCTGCGCGAACTGCACTGCGATGACCTGCGGCGTGCCGACCTGCTGCTGCACGTCGAAGAAGCCGCTGAGCAGCTGGACGCCGCGCCATCCCTCGTCGAGCGTGAAGGTCACTGCCGGCTCGAAGCTGGCCCGCGTGTAGCGCCCCGGCGCCAACGGGTCCGCTGTGGCGGCCAGCTCCATCACGCCAGACGTGGCTTCCGCGGATTGGCTTTGCGAAGCCGACAGGACCGCCGGCCCACTGCACCCCGCCAGCAGCAGTGCAGTTGCCAGGACTGCGACGCTGGATTTGCTCATCACCTGCCAATACGGCCGGGGGTGGGTGCTGGTTCAGGCCCCGAGCGCGCTGCGCACCGCGGGGACCACCTCACCCAGGTAGCGGTCCAGGCTGTCGTCGTCGGGCGGCCAGTAGATGAAGGCGTCGACGCCGGGATCCGTTCGCCAGCGGACGAGGCGGTCGATCCAGCTGCTGACCGGGCCGTCCAGATCCGGACCATCGGGACCGTCGGTGGTGATGGCGCCGCCGATGTTGTAGAGGCGCCGGATCGCTCCCGGATCGCGCCCCGCCGCCTCCGCCGCGGCATCGATCTGCGCGCTCGCGCGGCGGAAGGCGTCCGGGCCCATGTAGCCGTGGGACGGGACCCAGCCATCGGCCATGCGGCCGATCATGCGCAGCCCGCGCGGCCGGTACGCACCGATCCAGATCTCCACCCGGTGCGCAGGCGGCGGACCCGGCGGATAGCCGGGTACCGGGTAGAAGCGACCCTCTCCGCGGACCACGCGCCGTTCCGGCCCGACGTCGAGCGCGCCACGGATGAGGGGGATTGCCTCCTCCAGCGCATCGGCCGCTTCCGAAGTGGAACGCCGCGGTCCGCCCATGCCGGCCACCGCATCCCAGAACGTGCCGGCGCCCAGGCCGAGCTCGAAGCGCCCGCCACTCATCACGTCCAGCGAGGCAGCTGCCTTCGCGATCATCGTCGCGCCCCGCAGCGGGAGGCTTGCGACGTCCGGGAAGATGGTGATCCGCTCCGTGCGCGCCAGCAGATCGGCGATCAGGGCAAATGTGTCCAGGAAGCGCCGCTGGTACGGGTGGTCCTGGATGCCGATGAGGTCGAGCCGGGCCGCATCGGCCAGGCGTGCCTGGCGCACCAGGTTCGCGTGGTTGGCGGCCTCCGGCACGAGCGAGATGCCGAACAGCGCACCGCGGGAATGCATGCAGGCGGTATACACCCAGGACCGCCGGGCTGCCTGAACCGCCGCTGGGTGGCCGGTGTACAGAGGGTGGGCCACGCGTCGGCCCCCCACGGAGGACCGAGATGGCGGCCATCACCCGCGCCACAGCCGTCGCGATGACGGTGGTTGTCCTGGCTGCGTGCAGCCCCGCGCAGGGCACGCCGAGCACCCGAGCCACGCCCGCTCCGCAGGTGGCGCTGGTGCGTCAGGAACCGGTGATGCGGGCGTCGGATCTCGGCGAGTACGGCGCCATCCTTCCGTCGGTGTACTTCATGGCAGATGGCCTGCGGCACGCCTACTTCATTGGTTTCGGCGCTGAGCGCGGCGACCAGACGGTCTTCCATGCGACGTCGCCCGACGGCCTGGACTGGACGGTCGACGAAGCCGATCCCTTCGCCGACCTGGGCCTGGACCTCAGCCCGCCCGGCCCCATCCCGGGCAGCGTGCTGCAGGCCGATGACGGCGGCTGGCTCATGTACCTGTGGGGCACGCCCGCGCCGCTGATGCGCGGCGGGGTCATCTGGCGTGCCACCGCCGATTCGCCGGCAGGTCCCTGGGTGGCCGATTCGGAGCCGGCGGTGGATACCGGCGAGCCCAGCGCGTGGGACGACCTGGGGCTGGATTTTCCGGCTGTCGTGCGCACCGCTGACGGCTACCTGATGCTGTACGGCGGCGTGGCGAACGCCGATCGCGAGTCTTCGCGCATCGGGCTGGCCA
>DASSNI010000230.1:0-2153 GCA_035701385.1 Candidatus Limnocylindria bacterium
ATCGAGATCTTGTAGACGCGGATGGCGCGCGCCGGGCTCGCGTCGCGCCACATGGCGAGCGTCTCGGCCAGGAACCATGCCCCGAAGACGGCCGCTCCCACTGTGTAGATCAGCCCCATGGCACCGATGGGCACCAGGGCCAGGGTGAGCGCCACGAGCAGCGCGGTGTACAGCACGATCTTGCGATTGGTGACGGGAACGCCGCGAACGACCGGCAGCATCGGGACGCGGGCGGCGGCGTAGTCGCGCAGCAGACGCATGGACAGCGCCCAGAAGTGCGGCGGGGTCCAGTAGAAGACGATCAGGAAGAGGAGGATGGAGGCCGCGCTCACCTCGCCGGTCACCGCTGCCCAGCCGATCATGGGCGGCAGCGCGCCGGCGGCACCACCGATGACGATGTTCTGGGTGGTCGACCGCTTGAGCAGCAGGGTGTAGACGATCACGTAGAAGGCGATGGCCAGCATGGTCAGCACGGCGGCGAGCAGGTTGACGAAGACCACCAGCAGCACGAACGAGCCGACGCCGAGTGCCAGCCCGAACGTCAGCGCATCCTCCGGCGCGATGGTGTGGGCCGGCAGTGGCCGGCGACGGGTACGCGTCATCACCAGGTCGATGTCGCGGTCGAGGTAGCAGTTCATGGCGTTGGCGGCGCCTGCCGCCAGCGTGCCGCCGATCAGGGTCCAGGCCACCAACCAGCTCAGGTACCACGGCGACAGGCCCGACACGTCGCGCGCCGCCAGCAGCATGGCGGGCAGGGTGGTCACCAGGAGCAGCTCGATGATCCGCGGCTTGGTCAGGGCCACGTAGGCGCGCACCTTCGTGCGCCACGGCGCGACATCGGCGGCAGGAGCGGCGATCACCCCCGCCGCGCCCGTAGCCGCTGTGTTGGCGGGCAACAGCGCGGCGGCGACGGCGCCGGCCAGGCACGCCCAGCTCGCCGCACCGATCCAGAGGTGGACGGCGGCGACCCAGTGCGCGTCACCCGGCGAGACGCCGGCGGCCGTGGCCAGTCCGGTGATGATCTCAACGAGATAAAGGGCCGCCCCGCCGCTGGCCAACGCGGCCGCCAGGTCGGCGGAGCCACGCTCGCGGCGGATCAGCCAGGCGGCCGCTGCCACGAGCGGCGCGACGGCCCCGGCCACCCCCCAGTGCAGCAACCGCTCAGCGAAGCCCGCCGATGCGCCGGCCGACGCGGCCTCGACGCCGATCATGGCCAGCGCCAGCACCCCGAGTGCCGCCGCGATCGTGACCGGCACGCCGAGCCCGGCGCCGGCCAGGCGCCCCGGCAGCATTCGCAGCGCACGAGGCTCGAGCCCGATCCGGTCGACGGCGATGGCGACCCAGACGATGGCGGCAATCAGCAGCAGCTCTGCCGCGAGCAGGGGCGACGCGGGCGGCGCGGCCAGCAGGACCGGAGCACCCACCAGCAGCCAGGCGACCAGCGCCCCGCCGAGCAGCAGCGAGCGCCGGACGATCCGGGGATCGCCCCCGCTGAGTGCGACCGAGTCGAGCCGCGGTTCCACCGGATGCTGCCCCCTCAGGCCGTCGCCGGACCCGGCTGGGATTCGGGCCGCTCGACGCGCTCACTGCCGTCCGGGCTCGCCACCGGGCCGCGCAGGACGCTGAAGACGTTGCCCGCGATCAGCAGGCCGCCGATGCCGACCAGGATCGCTCCGACGAGGCCGATGAGGGCCAGCCATTCAGTTCCTGGAAGCTGCACGGCATAGCGGCGCGGCTCGCTGAAAATCCCGGACAGAAAGAACACCGATACCACCGTGTAGCCGCCGACCCCGATCAGCAGCGCCGCTCGCTGCCCGACCCGGTCGGAAAGATGCCGCCCGAAGACGGCAGGGAAGACGTGATACATGGTCCCCAGGAAGAACATCATCACTCCCATGGCCATGATGGCGTGGAAGTGCCCGGCGACCCACAGCGTATTGTGCATGAATTGGTTGACCCCCGCCGTGGAGTCCATGATCGCGCCGGTCCCGCCGATCGCCCAGCCGGTCATGCCGAGGTACATGAAAGTGGGTGCCGGCGTCCAGCGAATGCCGGAGCGCCACACCAGCATCACGCCCCCGAGCAGGGTGACGACGAGCGCCGGAAAGGCGCTCACGTAGCTGAACAGCTGGCCGATGACCTGGACGCTATCG
>DASSNI010000231.1:0-10286 GCA_035701385.1 Candidatus Limnocylindria bacterium
GACCCTGGGCCCGCGCGGGCGCTACGCGCTGCTGGACAAGAAGTTCGGCTCGCCGACGATCACCAACGACGGCGTGACGATCGCGCGCGACATCGAGCTCGAGGAGCCCTACGAGAACATGGGCGCCCAGCTGCTCGAGGAAGTCGCCACCAAGACCAACGACATAGCCGGTGACGGCACCACCACCAGCATCGTGCTGGCCCAGGCCATCGTGACCGAGGGCCTGAAGAACGTGACCGCCGGCGCCAACCCCATGGGCCTGAAGCGCGGCATCGAGCGCGGCGTGTCCGCCGTGGTCGACGAGATCAAGCGGCTGTCCAAGCCCATCGACAGCAAGGACGACATCGCCCACATCGCCGCCATCAGCGCGCGCGATTCGGACATCGGCGACCTCATCGCCGAGGTCATGGAGAAGGTGGGCAAGGACGGCGTGGTCACCGTCGAGGAGAGCCAGGGGCTCAAGCTCGATGTCGAGTACGTCGAGGGCATGCAGCTCGACCGGGGCTACCTCTCCGCCTACATGGCCACCAGCAACGACGGTGGCCGCATGGAGGCGGTGCTGGACAACCCGTACATCCTCATCACCGACAAGAAGGTCAGCGCGGTGGCTGACATCCTGCCGACCCTGGAGAAGGTCGTCGCGCAGGGCAAGCCGCTCCTGATCGTGGCCGAGGACGTGGACGGGGAGGCGCTGCCGACCCTGGTCGTCAACAAGCTGCGCGGCACGCTGAACGTGCTGGCCATCAAGGCCCCGGGCTTCGGTGATCGCCGCAAGGCCATGCTGGAGGACATCGCCACCCTGACCGGCGGCCGCGTCATCAGCGAGGAGCTGGGTCGCAAGCTGGACAGCGTCCAGATCGAGGACCTCGGCCAGGCGCGTCGCGTGACCGCCACCAAGGACACGACCACCATCGTCGAGGGCAAGGGCGAGCCTGGCGCCATCGAGGCGCGCAAGTCGCAGATCAAGCTCCAGATCGAGGACACCACCAGCGACTTCGACCGCGAGAAGCTCCAGGAGCGCCTGGCCAAGCTCTCCGGCGGCGTGGCGGTGCTCAAGGTCGGCGCGGCCACCGAGGTCGAGCTGAAGGAGAAGAAGCACCGCATCGAGGACGCGCTCTCTGCGGCCCGCGCGGCCGTGGAGGAGGGCGTGGTCGCCGGTGGCGGCTCGGTCCTCGTCCACGCCACGCCGGCGCTCGACAAGGTCGAGGCGCTGGGTGACGAGGCCATCGGCGTGAACATCCTGCGCCGCGCGCTCGAGGAGCCGCTGCGCCAGATCGCGGTGAACGCCGGCCAGGAGGGCTCCGTCGTGGTCGACGCGGTCCGGAAGATGGAGCCGGGCAACGGCTACGACGCCCAGAAGGGCGAGTACACCGACATGTTCGCGGCCGGCATCATCGACCCGGCCAAGGTGACGCGCTCTGCGCTGGAGAACGCCGCCTCGGTCGCCGCGCTGATGCTGACCACCGAGACGGTGATCACCGATCTGCCGGAGAAGGAGAAGGCCGTTCCTGGCATGCCGCCCGGTGGCATGGACTACTAGTCCACTCGTCTCCCAGAGCCGATACGAAGGCCCCGGCCCCCCAGCCGGGGCCTTCGGCCTTCCCCACCGGCAACGGCACGAGATGTGCATTCAGGCGTCGTGCGAGCCCGATCACGCGATCGGGACAGCTCCGAATGAGGGGTGACACTGATGTCTGAAGAGCGAAGCAGCGACATGGATATGCCAAGGGACCAGGAGTCCTACGGCCAGGGCCAGGGCGCCGACCAGCCGCAGGGCGGCGAACAGGGCGTGGGCTCCGGGTCCGACATGGGCTCCGGGTCCGACATGGGCTCCGGATCTGACATGGGCTCTGGCGCGACCGGTGGCATGGGTTCGGGCTCCGGCTCGACCGACGCCGGGATGGGCACTGGCGGCCAGGGCAGCAGTGGCGAGCAGGGGAGCTCCGGCTCCACCTGGGGCGGCACCAACCAGGGCCAGGACCAGCGCCAGCCGCAGGACCAGCAGGGAGGCAGCGGCACCGGCGCCGACTGACCCCTGAACCCGGCAACGTTGCGCGAGGGGCGTCCGCGAGGGCGCCCCTCCGGTTTTGTCCATTCCCGCGAGGTCGCAGGCGTCGTACGGTGTGGAGCGCGCGAGAATCGTGCGCCGATGCAGAGGAACCGACGTGAAGCGCTACCTGATGATCAACTGGGTGCACCCCGATGACGCGACCGCCTGGGAGGCGTGGTCCGCTGAGGAGCAGGAGGCCGATGTCGATCGCCACCGCGCGTGGTTCGGCAAGTACGCCGAGCGCGTGACGGGCGGCTCGGAGCTGGCGTATCCGCCCGTGGTCAAGACCCTGCGACCCGGCCGCCAGGGCGAGGGCGTGGTGACGGTTGACGGTCCCTACCTCGAGACGAAGGAGTTCCTGGGCGGCTTCGTCGAGTTCCAGGCGGCCGACATGGACGAGGCAGTGGCCATTGCGTCGGAATGGCCGTCGCTCGCCAGCCAGCCGAATGCAACCCTGCAGGTGCGCGAGGTCATGGAGCGCGGCTGACCGCCCGGGCATCGGAGCCTGCTTCCCGCCGCTCGCGGGATAGAATCGAGCCGATGCCCACCACCGCCAAGGCGCCGGCTCCGCGCACCCCCGAGCAGATCCTCGAACGGCTCAACCCGCCGCAGCGGGAAGCCGTCGCGCACCCTTCGGGGCCGCTGCTGATCCTGGCCGGGGCGGGCAGTGGCAAGACGCGCGTGCTGGCGCATCGGGTCGCCTACCTGGTGGCCACCGGCGTGAAGCCGTGGCAGATCGTGGCCGTCACCTTCACGAACAAGGCGGCCAACGAGATGCGCGAGCGGATTGCCGGGCTCATCGGCGAGGAGGCCGCTCGTGAGGCGACGATCGGCACCTTCCACGCCATCTGCGCCCGGATCCTCCGCCGCGACGGCGACAAGATCGGCCTCACCCGGAGCTTCACCATCTACGACCGCGCAGACCAGGTGGCGTTGGCCAAGCAGGTGCTGCGGGCGCTGGACCTGGACGAGAAGCGCTTCGCGCCGGCCGGCATGCTGGCGTGGATCGGCCAGCGCAAGGACGAGCTGGCGGATCCGGCGACCGCCATGCGCCAGGCAGCCAACTTCTACGACGAGACGGCCGCCCGCGTCTACGAGGCGTACCAGCGCCAGCTGCAGCAGGACGACGCCGTGGACTTCGACGACCTGTTGATGCGCGTCGTGTTCCTGTTCGAGCAGCACCCGGACGTGCTGGCCAGGTACCAGGGCCGCTGGCAGCAGATCCTGGTGGACGAGTACCAGGACACGAACCGGGCGCAGTACCTCATCTGTTCGCTGCTGGCCAGCAAGCATCGCAACCTGGCGGTGGTCGGCGACGACGACCAGAGCATCTACTCCTGGCGCGGCGCGAACCTGCGCAACATCCTCGACTTCGAGAACGACTACCCCGACGCCAAGGTCGTGAAGCTGGAGCAGAACTACCGCTCCACGCAGACGATCCTGGATGCGGCCCATGCGGTCGTCAGCCGCAACGAGGGACGCAAGGACAAGAAGCTCTGGACCGACCGCGGCTCCGGGACCCAGATCACCCTGTTCGACGCCTACAACGAGTACGAGGAGGCCGAGTTCGTGGCGCGGCAGGTCGAGCGCCTGGTGGGCGGCTCGGGCCGCGGCGGCATGAGCGGCCTCCTCACCCGCCGGGCCGATGACGAGGACGGCGCGCTGCGCTACGGCGAGATCGCGGTCTGCTACCGCATCAACGCCCAGAGCCGCGTGCTGGAAGAGGCGTTCATGCGCTTCGGCATCCCGTACCAGCTGGTCGGCGGCACGCGCTTCTACGAGCGCCGCGAGGTCAAGGACGCGCTGGCCTATGTGCGCCTGGCCCGCAACCCGGCCGACCGCGTGGCGCTGGAGCGGATCATCAACGTGCCGGCGCGCGGCATCGGCGAAAAGACGCTGGAGGAGCTGCGCGCCTGGGCGGAGGCGCGCGACCGCTCCCTGTGGGAGGCGGTCCAGGAGGCCGAGCAGAACCCGAACCTGGCGCCCCGGGCGCGCGCCTCGCTGGCCGCCTTCGCCGACGTCGCCAGCGGCCTGATGACGCTGGCCGCCGCCGAGCCGCCATCGGCGGTGTTCGACGCCGTCTACGCGCGCAGCGGGCTGCAGGGCATGGTCCAGGACGGGACCGATGACGGGGAGGAGCGCTGGACCAACCTGCTGGAGCTGCGCAACCACGCCGCCGAGTTCGACGAGCTGGCCGTGCCCGAGGGCCTGGCGCGCTTCCTGGAGGAGGTGGCGCTCGTCTCTGACCAGGACACCCTGGAGGATCGGCCGGACCGGGTGACACTGATCACGCTGCACGCGGCCAAGGGACTGGAGTTCCCCGTGGTGTTCATCGTGGGGTTGGAGGAGGGGTTGCTGCCCCACAAGCGCGCGCTGGAGGACGAGCGCGAGCTGGAGGAGGAGCGGCGCCTCGCGTACGTGGGCATGACACGCGCCAAGGACCGCCTCTACCTGGTCCACGCCCGCCACCGCTCCACCTGGGGCGTGGGCGCCGCCGCCGAGGCCAGCCGCTTCCTGGCCGAGCTCCCCGAGGACCTGCTCGACGTGCCGCCGGAGGCGGCCGGCTCGCCGTTCCGGCGGGGCGGCGGCTGGGGCGACCGTCGCGGCACGGACGATGACGGCTGGCTGCCGTCCGGCTACCGGGCGCCGAACCGCAACCGTCTCAGCGAGCCGCTCCGGCCGGTCTCGCTGCCCGACATGTCGCAGCCGGTCACGCGCGTCGGTGCGCGGCTGGATGCGGCCCGCGAGCGGATCGCCGGCACGACGTACGCGGCGGGCGAAGAGCCGGATCTCGGCTCGGGCACCTTCGACCGACCGGCCGCGCCGGCTGAGCCAGGCGGCGAGCTGGCGTGGAAGGCAGGAGATCGGGTCACGCATCGGCGCTTCGGGGAGGGGATCGTCGTCTCCAGCCAGTGGGTGAAGGGCGACGAGGAGGTCACCGTGGCCTTCGTGGGCCAGGGCGTGAAGCGGCTGATCGCCGCCTACGCGGGGCTGGAGCGCGCCTGAGCATGCGGCCGGGCGTCGATGGGCAGGCGCTAGCATCGGTCCTGCAGGCCCACACGCACGAGGCAAGGTGATGGCGGACGACGCGAGCAAGGTGCAGGCCCTGGTGGCCGAGCTGGAGGCGGCTCGGGCCGAGTTCGTGGCCGCATTCGATGACGTGGAGCCCGACCTGCTCACCGCACCCGGGCTGGTGGGGGACTGGAGCGCGCGCGAGCTCATCGCGCACCTCGGCTACTGGGCAGGGCACGCCGCCGAGGCGCTGCACAGCGCCGAGCAGGGCCGCCTGGCCGAGTTCGGCGAGGACGAGCTGGACGTGGATCAGCGCAACGAGGTCGTGGCGCGCGTGGCCGCCGAGACCGACCTGGCCACCGTTCGCAAGCGGGAGCAGGCCGCGTACGAGGCGATGCTCACCCGGCTGCAGCGCGTGGACCCGGCCATGCTCGGCGACGAGGTGAGCTACGGCGACTCGCTGGAGCGGGTCATCCAGGATGACGGCGCGGAGCACTACCGCGAGCACGCCCTGGACTTGCGGGCGTGGTTTGACGGAGCCGATGCGCCCAACGGCGACGACGAGGATGACGGGTGAGCGCTGCCGCGGACCCCTCGGTGCGTGTTGCCGAGCTCCGGGAGATCATCGACGAGGCGAACTACCGCTACCACGTGCTCGACGATCCGACCATGGAGGACCAGGTCTACGACCGGCTCCTTCGCGAGCTGCAGGACCTCGAGGCGGCGTATCCGGACCTCGCCACCCCGGACTCGCCCACCCAGCGGGTTGGGGCGGCGCCATCGGGCCAGTTCGCGGAAGTGCGCCACCAGGTGCCGATGCTCTCGCTGGGCAACGCCTTCGGCCACGACGAGCTGCGGGACTTCGACACACGCGTGCGCCGTGGCCTGGGCCTGACCGCCGATGACCCGCCGGTAACCTACGTCTGCGAGCTGAAGATCGATGGGCTGGCCATCAGCCTGCGCTACGAGGGCCGCACCTTCGTCCGTGGCGCGACCCGCGGCGACGGCACCACCGGCGAGGACGTCACCCCGAACCTGCGCACCGTGCGCGCCATCCCGCTGCGCCTGCGGGCAGATCCGCCCGGTGACCAGCTGGAGGTGCGCGGCGAGGTCTTCATGCCACGCGGCGCCTTCGCGGAGCTGAACGAACAGCTGGAGAAGACCGGCAAGCCGCTGTACGCCAACGCGCGCAACACGGCGGCCGGCACGGTGCGCCAGAAGGACCCGGCCATCACCGCCAGCCGCCGCCTGTCGCTGTGGGCCTACCAGCTGGTCGGCGTACCGGGTCTGGCCAGCCACTCGGATGCGCTGGCCCTCATGCGCGAGCTGGGCTTCCCCATCAACCCGGCCACGCGCCAGGTGCAGGGCATCGACCACGTCATCGGCTTCGTGGAGGAATGGGCCGAGAAGCGCCGCGACCTGGACTACGAGACCGACGGCATCGTCATCAAGGTCGACTCCGTGGAGCAGCAGCAGAAGCTGGGCTTCGTGGCCCGCGCCCCACGCTGGGCGACGGCCTACAAGTTCCCCGCGCAGCAGGTCACCACCAAGCTGGAGGAGATCGAGGTCTACGTCGGCCGCACGGGCGCCATGACGCCGGTTGCGCACGTGACGCCGGTGTTCGTGGGCGGCACGACGGTGCGCAACGCCACGCTGCACAACATCGACGAGATCCGGCGCAAGGACCTTCGGGTCGGCGACACGGTGGTGCTGCAGCGCGCGGGTGACGTGATCCCGGAAGTCGTCTCGGCCGTGGTGGATGCACGGGACGGCTCGGAAACCATATGGGAGATGCCGTCCGCCTGCCCCGTGTGTGGGACCGATGCCATCCGGGAAGAGGGTGAGGTGGTGTGGCGCTGCCCGAATCCCTGGTGTCCGGCGCAGCGCATCGGCGGGCTGCTCCATTTCACCGGCCGCGGAGGGATGGACATCGAGGGAGCCGGCTTTGCGGTCGTCAACCAGCTGGCCGAGAAGGGGCTGCTCAATGCGCCTGCCGACCTGTTCGGCCTGTCCGTCGAAACGCTCGAGGGCCTGGACCGATTTGCCCGCAAGTCCGCCGAGAACCTGCACGCCCACATCCAGGCCGCGAAGCGCCGGCCGCTGGCGCGCATCCTGAACTCGCTCGGCATCCGCCACGTCGGGGAGCAGACCGCGATCGACCTGGCCAACTGGCTGATCTCGGAGACGCCGCGCGGCGAGGACGAATCCGAGGCTGCGTGGACCCGTCGTGTGGCAGACCGCCTGCGTGGCGCGTCCGCGGAGGAGCTGACCGCGGTGTTCGGCATCGGCAAGGTGGTGGCCGAGGGCATCGCCGCCTATTTCGCCGACGAGCACACCGCCGGCACCCTGCACGCCCTGCTGGACGCCGGCGTGGTGGCCGAGGCGCCGGAGCCTGGCGCCGCGCCGCCCGAACCGGGCAGTGGACCGCTGGCCGGCAAGACCGTGGTCGTCACCGGCACGCTGCCCGGCTTCAGTCGCCAGGAGGCGGAGGAGGCGATCCGCGCCGCGGGCGGCCACGCCGCTGGCTCCGTGTCGAAGGCGACCGACTACCTGGTGGCCGGCGAGAAGGCCGGTTCGAAGCTGACCAAGGCAGGGAAGCTCGGCGTGCCGGTGCTCGACGAGGAGGCGTTCCGCCGGCTCCTGGAGGGCGGCTCCGCGTGAGAGCCCTGGCAGGCGACGCCGAGCGGCTGCTGAGCCTGCACCACGCAGCACAGCCGCTGATCCTGCCCAACGCCTGGGACGTGGCCAGCGCCCGTGCCGTTGAGCGCGCAGGGGCTGCCGCGATTGCCACGACCTCGAGCGGCGTGGCCGAGGCGCTCGGCTACGCGGACGGAGAGGCGATCCCGCCGGCTGAGATGTTCTCCGCCGTGGCACGCATCGCGGCGGCAGTGACGCTGCCCGTGACCGCTGACCTCGAAGCGGGCTATGGCCTGCCGGCCGAGGAGCTGGTGAGGCGCCTGCTGGGGGCTGGCGCCGTGGGTCTCAATCTGGAGGACACCGACCGCAGCGGCGACGCGCCGCGCCTCATGGACCTCGCGCAGGCCGCAGAGCGGATCCGCGGCGTTCGGAAGGCCGCCGACGCGGCCGGCGTTCACGTGGTGATCAATGCGCGCGTCGACTCGTTCCTGCGTGGACCCGGCGACGCGGACGCGCAGCTGGAGGATGCGGTGCTGCGCAGCCAGGCCTACCTGGACGCCGGCGCCGACTGCATCTATCCCATCTGGCTGACCGACGTGGACGCCATCGCGCGCCTGGTGCGCGAGGTGGACGCTCCCATCAACATCCTGCTGCGCCCTGGCGCGCCAGACGCGGGCAAGCTCGCCGCGTTGGGTGTGCGCCGCATCAGCGTCGGCGGCGGACTCGCGCGCCACGCGCTCACCGTCACGGAGCAGCTGGCGCGACGGGTGGTCGCGGGGGACGGCCGCGCCTTGCTCGAGCTGGGCGAGGGCTGAGCCCAAACCGGCTAGCGGTGGCCGTTGGCCATGCGGGTGGCATCGGGCCGATGGCGCAGCCGCCACATGGACCAGATCCCGAACGCCGGGCCGAGCGCCAGGGCGGCGAAGGCCAGGCGCCAGCCGTCGGCGTCATCGGGCCCCAGGAATGAGACACCCAAGATCGTCACCGCCGTGAGCAGGAAGCCGGACGCGGTTTGAAGCGTCAGGGCCGAGCCAGCGGTACCCGCCGGCGCGAGCTCGCTGACCGCGGTCGAGAACTGGGCGGAGTCGGCCACCACGGTGATGCCCCACACCAGCGTGACGCTCACCAGCAGCAGCGGCCAGGCGCCGAACAGGAAGCCGGATACCAGCGCGCAGCTTCCGGACAGCGCCATGGCCGCGATCGTCAGCGCGGTGCGTCCCCAGCGGTCCGCCAGTGCGCCGGCCACCACGCAGCCGATGCCCCCTGAGGCGACCACCATGAATGCCAGCAGGCTCGCGATTCCGGAGTCCGTCATCCCCGAAGCGGCCAGCGAGGCGGCCAGGAACAGCGGCACCCAGCTCCACATGGCGTACAGCTCCCACATGTGGCCCAGGTAGCCGAGCGTCGCCAGCCTGACCGATGGCTCACGCAGCGCCGCGCGCGCGACCGCCGGGCTGAAGCGGGCTGCCGGCACGGTGAACGGGCCCTCGACAACGGTGAGGCCGGCGATCACCGCTCCGATGCCGGCGCCGATGCTCGCCACCAGGACGATCGCCTGCCAGTCGGCCAGCACGGCCGATCCCGCGGCGCGGAGCAGGTGTGGCAACGCCGAACCGAGCGTGATCGCGCCAATCAACGTGCCGACCGCCAGGCCGCGGCCTGCGCGGACCCAGCCGGCCAGCACCTTCATGCCGACGGGGTAGACGGCGGCGATGGACATGCCGGTCAGGAAGCGAAAGGGGAGTGCCGACGCCAGGTCGGTCGGGAGCAGCGCAAATCCGGCGTTCGCCAGCGCCGCCACGACCGCGCCGCCGGTGATCAACCATCGTGCCGGCACCACGTCGGGCACGCCGACTGCGGCGAGCGCCACGGCACCGACGGCGAAGCCCAGCTGCACCGCCACGGTCAGGCTGGCGATGCCCACGGCGTCGAGGCCCCATTCCACCCGGAGCGACGTGGCCACCGCGGTCCCGCTGAACCACGTGCCCAGCACCAGCAGCACGGCGGCGGAGAGGGCAGCCAGCTGAATCCAGCGCTCGGCCGGCTCCTCGCCGGCCGTCATGAAGCGTCGCCCTCGGCCAGGAAGGCCTCGACCAGCTGGTCGTAGCCGCTGAACGAGGTGCGGACCGTGTGCCCGCAGTCCGGATCCACCGCCAGGCGCGCTCCGGGGATCCGCTCCGCCACCAGGCGGCTCGACTCGAGCGGCACCACCTGGTCCCGGGCGCCGGCCAGCACCACGGCGGGCACGCTGATCTCGCTGAGCCGATCCGTCACGAATGACGACGGGTCCAGCGTGGCCTTCAGCTCCCCGATGAAGCGCTCCGGGGTCGCCGGCCGCGGCTGCAGGCGGGCGGCCGCCTCGAACGCGGGCGCGGAGCCGCCGCTCGCGGGGCGCATGACCACGGCCATCTGGCTGAAGAACATGCCCCAGTCGTCGCGCTCGGCCATCTCGATCCACGTGCGCATCCGTGCGTCCATGGGTGAGCCGGCCGGCGTCTCGGACGCCACCGACGCCAGGACGAGCCGCGTCACGAGCTCGGGATGGTCGACGGTGAGCCACATCGAGATGCGGCCACCGCCTGACTCG
>DASSNI010000232.1:0-2079 GCA_035701385.1 Candidatus Limnocylindria bacterium
CTGGCGATCAAAGGGGTCGCCTGGGCGGCCAGCGCCCGTGGCCGCCACATCGTCACCAGCGCCGTCGAACACCACGCGGTGCTGCACACCTGCCAGGTCCTGGAGCGCTCCGGCTTCGAGGTAACCTACGTGCCGGTGGACCGATACGGACGCGTCGATCCGGACGCGGTGGCCGCCGCGATCACCGATCGGACCAGCCTGGTCAGCGTCATGTACGCGAACAACGAGGTCGGCAGCGTCGAGCCGATCGCCGAGATCGCGGCGCTCTGCCGCGGCCGGGGAGTGCGCTTCCACACCGACGCGGTTCAGGCGGCAGGACACCTGCCGCTCGACGTGGACGCGCTCGGCGTGGACCTGATGAGCCTCTCGGCGCACAAGATCTACGGGCCCAAGGGGGTCGGCGCTCTGTACGTGCGCCGCGGGCAGGCGCTGCTGCCACAGGTGCAGGGCGGCTCCCAGGAGCGCCAGCGCCGCGCCGGGACGGAGAACATTGCCGGGGCCGTGGGCTTCGCCCGGGCACTGCAGCTCGTCGCAGAGGCGGAGGCGAACGTGGCCGAGCTGCGCGACGCGCTGGTGCGCGGCATGACCGCGCTATCCGGCGTAATCCTCACCGGCGACCCCGTTGAGCGGCTGCCCAACAACGCCAGCTTCCTGGTCGAGGCGGTGAACGGCGGCGACCTGGTGGCCGCGCTCGACCTGGAGGGGATCGAGGTCTCGACCGGCAGCGCCTGCACGAGCGGCAGCACCGAGCCGTCGCACGTCCTGCTGGCCATGGGCTTCGAGCCGCGCGAAGCCGCTGGGTCGCTGCGCATGACGGTCGGTGCCGGAACGACCGCGGACGAGGTGCGGCGCACGGTCGAGGTGGCGGCCAGCGTGATCGAGCGGCTGCGGGGCATGGTCGCGTCGCGGGTCGGGGTCGCATCGGCCTGATGGCCAGGATCGTGGCCGCCATGAGTGGTGGCGTGGATTCGAGCGTGGCGGCTGCCCTCCTCGCCGAGGAGGCGAGGCAGACCGGCGTCGAGGTCGTCGGTGTCTGGATGCGCACGCACGCGGACCTGGGTGAGGGGTTCGAGCTGCGGCGCTCCTGCTGCTCGCCCGATGCGGCCGATGACGCCCGGCGCGTGGCGCAGATCCTTGACATCCCGTTCTTCGTGCTCAACCTGGAGCGCGAGTTCGGCCTGCGGGTGATCGATGCCTTTGCCGATGCGTACCTGGCGGGCTCAACCCCGAATCCGTGCCAGGCCTGTAACCAGTACATCAAGTTCGACGAGTTGCTGCGGCGCGGCTTGGCCGCCTACGGCGCCGATGCGGTGGCGACCGGCCACTACGCGCGGGTCGAGCGGCGGGATGGCCGCTGGCGGCTGCTGCGCGCCGCCGATGCCAACAAGGACCAGACCTACTTCCTGTGGGTACTCGACCAGGAGCAGCTGAGCCATACGCGCTTCCCGTTGGGCGATCTGACCAAGCCGCAGGTGCGGGCGCGTGCCGCGGCTCTCGACCTGCCCACCGCCGACAAGCCGGAGTCGCAGGAGATCTGCTTCGTGCCGCTCGGCAACTACCGCACCCTCCTGGAGGAGCGGCGCGGCTACGCCGGTGAGCCCGGACCGATCGTCGATGCCGGTGGCCAGCGGGTGGGGACCCACACCGGCTACGCCCACTACACCGTGGGGCAGCGGCACGGCTTGGGCGTCGCGCTGGGGGAGGCGGTCTACGTGCGCGAGGTGCATCCCGAGCGTAACGAGGTGGTCATCGGCCGCCGCGACGAGGTGGCCGCGCGGACCTTCGTGGCCGACGGGCGCCGGTTCGTGGCGGGTGAGCCGCCGGCCGAGCGCTTCAGCGCCTCGGTGCGCATTCGCCATCGGGCGCAGGACGTTCCGTGCGAGGTGACGCTCATCGGTGAGGATCGGTTCGCGGTCGAAACCGCCGAGCCGGTCTGGGCGCCGGCGCCTGGCCAGGCGGCGGTGCTCTACGACGGCGAGGAGTGTCTCGGCGGCGGCCGCATCGCCCGCGGATGAGCCCCTGGCTGCTCCTGGTCGCCTTCACTGCGGCGCTGAACCTGCTCATCGTGCTCTGGATCCG
>DASSNI010000233.1:0-2024 GCA_035701385.1 Candidatus Limnocylindria bacterium
GCGGCAGCTTCCTGGCGCGCGCTGGGCTGCCCGTACGAGGAGGCCTGGGCTCAGGCCGACAGCGGCAGCGAGCCGGAGATGCGCGGGGCACTCGACGCGCTCATCGGGCTGGGCGCTCAGCCGCTGGCCGATCGCGTGCGACGCCAGCTGCGTGCCGCTGGCGCGTCGGGCATCCCGCACGGTCCGCGACCTTCGACCGCCAGCTCGGCAGCCGGCCTCACGCGTCGCGAGCGCGAGGTGCTGGCCCTGCTGGCCAATGGGCTGACGGACCGCCAGATCGCCGAGCGGCTGTTCGTCTCACCCAAGACCGCCGGCCATCACGTTTCCGCCATCCTGGGCAAGCTCGGCGTGCGGACCCGCACCGAGGCGGCCACCACCGCCCTGGGCATGGGGCTGCTAGACGCCGAAAATGGGGAGCCCTCCCGATGAGCACCACGCGCCACGCCCGATACCGTGCGTCCATGCCGCGCTATCTCGTCGAACGCACCTTTCCCGGCGGCCTGGCGGTGGCCGCCAACGCGCACGGAGCGGCGCTCTGGCACCGGGTGGTTGCCCACAACGCGGAGGAGGGCGTGACGTGGCTGCACTCGTACGTCAGCGAGGACCGCAGCCGGGTGGTGGATGTCTACGAGGCCGATGACGTGGCCGCCATCCGTCGTGCAGCCGCCCGCAGCGACCTGCCGGTCGACCGCATCACCCCGATCACCGTGCTCGACCCGTTCGCCTTCCGCTAGCCGGGTCGCACCTCTCCCCGCCGCACCGTGACGCCCGGCCGGGTGGCGCGCCAGTCGTAGTCCGCCACCTGCTCCTCGGCGCCCAGCAGGCCCCTGGCGCGGAGCCAGGCGTCGTCGTACAGCTTGCCGACGTAGTTGCGGCCGCTGTCCGGCAGCAGCACCACGAACAGCGCAGCGGTGTCCTCCAGGTCGCGCGCGACCTGCAGCGCGGCCCACAGGGCGGTGCCGCACGACTCCCCCATCAGGATGCCCTCGGCGGCGGTCGCCTGGCGCGCGGTCAGCATCGAGTCGCGATCGCTCACGCGCAGGATCAGGTCGCAGGCGTCGACGTCGTAGGTGGCCGGCCAGAAGTCCTCGCCGATGCCCTCGGTCAGGTAGGGCCGCGGATCGGCGCCGGAGTACACGCTGCCATCCGGATCGGCGCCGATGATCTGGACCGTCGCGCTCTGCTCGCGCAGGTAGCGGGCCACCCCGCTGACCGTCCCGCCGGTGCCGACCGCGACGACCACGTGCGTCACCCGGCCCGAGGTCGCCTCCCAGATCTCGGGGCCGGTGGTGCGGTAGTGCGCCTCGGGGTTGGCCGGGTTCGAGTATTGGTCCGGCTTCCAGGCTCCGGGTGTCTCGCGCGTCAGCCGATCGGACACGCGGTAGTAGGACCGCTCGTCATCGGGATCGACGTCGGTGGGGCAGACGACCACCTCGGCGCCGTAGGCGCGCAGCAGTGCCCGCTTCTCCTCCGACTGCTTGTCGGCCATCACGAAAATGCAGCGGTAGCCCTTGACGGCCGCGGCCTGCGCCAGGCCGACCCCGGTGTTGCCGCTGGTCGGCTCCACGATCACCCCGCCGGGCTTCAGCAGCCCGGCGCGCTCGGCCGCCTCGATCATGGGCAGGGCGATGCGGTCCTTCACCGACCCGCCGGGATTCATGGATTCCAGCTTGGCGACCACGCGCGGCGCCACGCCATCGGCCAGCCTGTCGAGCGCCACCAGGGGGGTGCCGCCGACGGCCGCGGTCACATCGGGCAGGATGCCGTGGTCAGCCAGCGCTGGGCTCCGGTGCGGTGTCGGGTGGCTGCGCTGCCTGGCGGCGGGCCTCCTGCTCGCGCAGGAAGGCCCCTGGGACTCCCCAGCCGCGCGCGTGTCGCAGCCACAGGAATCCACCGGCCGCGATGAAGGTGATGATGCCGATCCAGATTGCGGTCGGCACCCCCAGGATGATCCAGTTGTCGACCCGGAAGGTCTCCAGCCAGACGCGCACGGCCGAGTACCACATCAGGTAGATGAGCAGAAT
>DASSNI010000234.1:0-5317 GCA_035701385.1 Candidatus Limnocylindria bacterium
CACGCCGAGGATGCGATTGCCGGCTCGGATCGGCACACCCAGCCACGATCCCGAGGGCACTGCGTCATCGATGGCGCCGCGCGAATGGATTTCCTCCGCCGTGTTCAACATCAGCGAAGCGCCGGAGCGGATCACCTCCGAAGTGAGACCCGGCCCCACTTCATAGGACTGCGGTGGCTGGCGCACGCCCCCGGCGATGTCGTAGTCGAAGGTCAGCATGTTCGTCGACTCGTCATAAAGCGCCACGTACATGTCCTGCGACCCGAACATCGCACCCACCCGTTCGCCGATGAGGTCCACGATGGCGGAGAAGTCGAGCTGCCGAGCCAGTGCCGCGCCGATCTCGTTGATGATCGCCAGCTCGGCGTTGCGATGGCGAGTCTCCTCGATGGCACGCGCACGAACCAGCGCTGCGCCCACGTGCTGCGCCACGAAGACCAGCAGGTCCAGATCTTCGGGGGCGTAGCGTCGATCCTCTCGATAGGTCTGGACTGCGATGACGCCGACGGTGTCGCGGTTGGCCTTCAGCGGAGCGCCCAGCCATTCGACGGACTCAGCGCCAACGTCCAGTACCTCGCCCTTCGCGGTCAGCTCGGCAGATCGCTCCGCCGTGATGCGCTGCGGCCGGCCGGTCCTCAGCACATAGGCGGTGGCGCCACTGGCGTCGCCGACACCGAAGGGTGTCCACGCGGCCGGATCGGGGATGTCCTGATCGACCTCGTCGCTGAAGTAGGGGAAGTTGATCTGCTGCCGATCGGCGTCATACAGCGCGATGAAGAAGTTGTCGGCGTACATCAGCTCGCCGACGATCTCGTGGATCCTGGCGTAGAAGGCCTGCATGTCCTGCGCGGCGCTCGCCGTTTCGGCGATGCGGTACAGCGCGGCCTGGACCTTTGCGGCGCGCTTGTGCTCCGCCTCGCGCGCCTCCAGCTGGGCAATGCGCTTGCGCGCGGCCGCCAGCTGCCGGGCGAGGCCGCCTTCGCTGGACTTGGTGGGCATCGCAGGCTCGGGCACGGGGCGTCATTCTGCCGCATCGGCAAGCAGGCCGATGTACGGTGCCGGACACCATCCACAGCCCTGCGCGGATGAGGCGCCTCGTGTGGAAACGAATGTGGATAACTTGGTGGACATACCCCCTTCGCAAGGGCCGATCAGGCGCGTAGCATTCCGCGCCGACGCCTAGTCTTCATCGGCACTCATTTCCGTCCGGCGTCCCCAGCGATACCGATCCCCTCGCCCATATCGGAGGCATCCAAGCCATGTCCGACCGGTCGCCCGCGCCCTCTGAGCGACCCTCGTCCGCCGATTCGCGCCGCCAGGCGCCTCCACCCGATGCGGTCGAATTCATTCGCTTCTGCCACCGACGCCGCCATGTCGGCTGGCCCGAGCTCTACGACGAGATGTGCGCCGTCGCCGCACGCCGCGAGTTCAACGGCTGGGACCACGAGCAGCTCGCCGAGCACGGCCTGACGTTCGCCCTGTACGAGATGCCACGGCTGGCGGCGTGGGTCCGCGCCGTGATCGGCCCCGAGGTGGTGACGCCGGACGTGGACCATCGGGCCATCGTCCAGCCGGCCGCGGGGACCGCCTGAGGCCAGCCACCCCTGGCCCGACAGTACCCTGCCGGGACCATCGGCTCAGCGCCTGGCACCGCCCGTAATCAGGGCATTGCGGGGCACTTGGAGTTATCCACAGACTGCATCAAACCGGACAGCGGCTATCCACAATCGGGCCCATGACCCGGGCGGGACGGATCGGCTAGTACGTGTGCCGGCGGGCCATCTCGCGCTCGATCATGCGCTCCATGACCATGTACTTCTCGATCCGGCGCCGGAGCTCGTTCGCCTCCGGCGTGTAGAGGTGCACGTACTGCTGCAGCTCGAGTGACAGCTTGCGGCTGAACATGCGGGCGTGGTCCAGGTTGCGTCGCAGCAGCACCTGGTCCATGCGGCGCAGGTGTTCCTCGTTGAGCAGGTCCTCGTCGCGGAGCAGCTGCTTGTCAACCTCGATCTGGGTCGGTTGCAGCTGGGTGCGGGTGATGATGCGGTCGTCGGGCTGATCAGCCATCTGTGGCTGAGTCTAGCGCAGGCTCCGGATGGACCGACGGAGTGGCGGCCCGCCGCGGCAGGGCGGCCGGGCTCACGCGCCCGGCCGCATCGGCCTTTCAGAAAGGCCGGGCTTCAGCCGCCGGTGCTGGCGAACCAGGCGCCGGTGCCGCTGGTGACGAACACGATCGGCGCGATGCACGGGCTCGGGAGCACCACGTCGCCCTCGAACCTGGCGTTGCCGCCGCCGGCGCTCGCCGGACCGGTGGTGGCCGGGAAAGTGGGCGTCATGACGTTCGCGACCGTGGCGTCACTCTTCAGGCAGCTGACGACGGCGGCGAACGGATTCACCGGGTTGCTGCCGGCGTTGGCTCCTGCCGCCAGGACGAGCCCTTCCACCTTGACGATGAGGTGGCCGTCGGAGCGGAGCACAACCCTGGCGTGCTTGAGCATCCACGGCAGACCTCCGCCGTTGATGCCGCGGATCGGGGCCTTGGTGCCGGTGAAGGCATCCGGGATGCCGACCATGGTGCGCGCCTTCAGGATCAGGCGGCTGCCGTCGCTCGCCAGCGTGCCCTGGGCCAGCAGGCCAAGCATGAGGGCGAGCGCGAGCGCAATCGATACCGCGCGGCTCCGGGACATGGGGCTCCTCCAACGCTTTCTGGGTGGTGGAGTCCGTACGCCGCGGGTTTCGGTGGGGGCCGATACCTGCCACCATACGGCCGCTCCGCGACGTCCCCGTAGCTCAGTGGACCAGAGCAGCCGCCTTCTAAGCGGCCGGTCGCAGGTTCGAATCCTGCCGGGGACGCCAGCCATCGTCGGAACCGCGGACCGATGAGTTCCGGGCCCCGCACCGATCATGCATGGGTGAGCAACATTTCGCACGGAGCGACGCGATTCATGGCCACCTACACCTTCGACGTCTTCAGCACCCTCGACGGCTTCGGCTCCACGCACACCTATGGCGGCTACTGGGGCAAGCAGGGCCCCGAGCTGCTGGAGCGCCGGGAACGCCTCTTCGACGACGAGCAGCTGATGGTGTTCGGCCCCGCCACCTACCGGATGTTCGAACGCTTCCACAACGAGGGAGTAGAGATGGACCCGTGGAGCGCCCGCGTGACCGCCATGCCGAAGGTGGTGGTCTCGCGATCGATGAGCCCCGATGAGCCGATGACCTGGCCGAACGCCAGGCTGGAGCAGGGCGATGCGCTCGATGTGGTCGCCCGGCTCAAGGAAGCGTCTCAGGTGCCGCTGCGGTCGCACGGCAGCCTGTCGATGAACCGCGCGCTGATGGCAGCCGGCCTGGTCGACCGCATCCAGGTGACCGTCTTCCCGATCATTACCGGCGCCACCGGCCTGGCGCCGATCTTCGCCGGCGGCCCCGACCTCGACCTCGAGCTCGTCGAGTCCCGGATCCTGGACGGGCGGACCCTGGAGCTGACCTACGTGCCGAAGGTGCTGACGGCCGCCGGCTGATCGTGGCTCAGGGGAGCCTTTCGAGCAGGGCGATCGCCCGCTCGACGCCGCGCTCACCGCGGACCTGCGCTCCGAGCCGGGCGGCCGCGTCCCGCATGGCCGGCGCGGCGGCGGTCTCGACCGCCCCCCGAAACTCGTGGGCGGTGGCTTCCAGCGTGAGCGGCTTGGGGGCGACGCCGAGCGCCGCCAGGCGGGCGGCCCAGAACGGCTGGTCGCCGACGTGCGGTACCACGATCGAGGGCACGCCGGCCGCGACCGCGGCGTGCGTGGTCCCGGCGCCGCCGTGATGGACTACGGCCGCCGCCCGCGGGAACAGCGCCCGGTGGTCCACGGCTCCGATCCGCAGCACGCCATCCGCGGCGGCGACCGGTGCATCGCCCTGCAGCGCGACCCGCCTGCCGGCGGATCTCGCGCCCTCGGCGGTGGCCGCCATCAGCGCGCCGAGATCGGGTGCCGCCATCGACCCGAAGGTGACGACCACCGGCGCGTCTCCCGCGAGGAATGCGTCCAGCTCGGCGGGGAGCGGCTCGGGAGTGTCCTGCCGCAGCCAGGCACTGGTGAAATGCGTCGAGGCGCCGAGGTCGGGCGGTGGGGGAGCGATGTGCGGCGAGACGGCCACCATGTGCAGCCTCGGTGACCGCGACCTGAACATCGTCACCGCCGCTGCTGATGGGCTCCCCGCCGCTTCGAGCGCCGCCCGCAGCGGACCGTCCTGGCGACGCAGCATACCGTCCAGCATCCGCCAGGCGACGCGGTTGAACGGCCCCAGGCGCGGCATGCCAGCCGGCGGGGCGGAGGCGGTCGGCAGCAGGACGGGATCGAACACCGCGCTCGCCCAGGTGAGGCCCTCGTCGCGGGCGGCGGCCTCGGCCAGGGTGTGGATGCCGTGCAGCAGGACAAGGTCATGGCCGCGCAGCAGCTCGCGCAGCGTCCGGTAGTGCGCCGCAGCGTCTCGCAGGTGAAAGTCCCGCAGCATGGCGACCTGGGCAAGTGGCGACCCGGCTGCCGCTGCCCGCGCCGCGGTGGTGGAGATGTCGCCCCAGCTCGTCGTCGGACCGGCCGCCGCGAACCTGGCGCCGGCACGCTCGAACGCCTGGCGGTGCAGCTCCCACGACACGGCGGTCACGTCGTGGCCCGCGGCGCGCATCGCTTCGCTGAGCGCGGCGAATGGGGTCACGTCACCGGTGGTCCCCACCGTCGCGACCACGATCCGCATCGGCCCAGGCTCCTACTGGTCGGTGATGTTCCGTGGGCTCATCCGCGGGCCGCGGCGCTCCGGGTAGATGCCGGAGACCTCCAGCAGGCGCTGCACCCGCCCGCGCTGCCCGGCGTAGGGCTGCAGCAGCTCGAGCATGCGGGCGTCATCGGCCCTGCGCTCACCCGCCAGCGCCCAGGCCACCAGGCTGGGGATGTGGTAGTCGCCGATGCTGACCGCGTCCGCATCGCCGAAGGCCACGCGCATGACCTCGGCCACCGTCCATGGACCGATGCCCGGCACGGACTGCAGCAGTCGTGCGACGTCGGACGGCTCGCGGCCCTCGAGGCGTGGCGCCAGCTCGGCGGCGTGCCGGATGACGTCCGCGCGGCGCCGCTCCAGCCCGAAGCGGTGGAAGGCGAAATACGGCATGCGGGCGACGACCGATGGCTCCGGTGGCAGCCGCATCCCTCCCGGCCCGGGCGCATCGGCCCCCACGGCGCGCACGATGCCCTGGAAGGCCGCGCGGGCCTCGTGTCCGGTGACTTTCTGCTCGCAGATGGCCGGCAGCAGCGCCTCCCACGGCCGCCGGGTGCGGGTC
>DASSNI010000235.1:0-2758 GCA_035701385.1 Candidatus Limnocylindria bacterium
GACGCAGACCAGCACCACGTCGGCCTCGCGCAGTGCAAGGGCAGGATCGAGCGTGAAGCTCAGGCGCCTGTCGGCCTGCTGCTGGGTGAGCTCCGGCTGGAGATGCGGCTCGTAGTACGGGGCCTCGCCGCGCTCCAGCGATCGCAGCTTCTCGGCGTCCACCTCCAGGCCCACGACCTGCTGGCCAAGCCGCGCCAGGCAGGTGGCGGTGACGAGGCCGACGTAGCCGAGACCGATGACGGCAACTTGCATGTGGTTCCCCGTGCTCAGGCGGCCGCCGAAGGGCACCGGCGGCCAGGTCCCGGATCATAGCGACTGGCCGCCCGGGCGGAGCAGGTGGTGCCTTCCCGCACCGCGGCCATCGTCGTCGAGGCGAAAGTTCGGTATCGTTTCGCGCTCATGCCGCGCTGTCGCCTGGCGACAGGCGGGGATCCGCACTCATCGGCTCATAGGGGACTGACACGTTGATTCCGATAGCCCGCCCGGTGCTCGGGGAAGAGGAGAAGGCCCTCGTCTGGAGCGCCATGGAGAGCGGCCAGCTGGCGCAGGGCGCCCGCGTGGCCGAATTTGAGAAGCGCTTCGCCGAATACATCGGCGCCGAGCACGCGGTCGCCGTCAGCTCGGGCACCACCGCCATCCACCTCGCGCTGCTGGCAGCCGGCCTGCAGCCCGGCGACGAGGTCATCGCGCCGTCATTCACCTTCACCGCCAGCGCCAGCGGCGTGCTGCACGCGGGCCTGCGCCCGGTGTTCGTCGACGTGGACCCGGTCAGCTTCACCATGGACCCGTCGCTCATCGAGGCCGCGATCACGCCGCGCACGCGGGCGATCATGCCGGTCAGTCTCTACGGCAACCCGGCTGACCTGCCAGCCATCTCGGAGATCGCTCGCCGGCACGACCTGCTGCTCATCGAGGACGCCTGCCAGGCGCACGGCGCATCGATCGACGGTCGCCGCAGCGGGGCCTGGTCCACGGCCGTGTTCAGCTTCTATCCCACCAAGAACATGACGACCGGCGAAGGCGGCATGATCACCAGCGACAGCCCCGGGCTGGCCGAGTGTGCGGCGCTCCTGCGCCAGCACGGTATGCGGGAGCGCTACCGGCCGGACATGCTGGGCTACAACTTCCGCATGACGGACATCGGCGCCAGCATCGGCCTTGCCCAGCTGGAGAAGCTGCCCGCGAACAACGAGCGGCGGCGGGCGATCGCGGACCGCTATGACCGGGAGCTGACCGGCGTCGTCACCCCGCGGCGGCGGCCGAACGCCGAGCACGCCTTCCACCAGTACACCCTGCGCGTCCCACAGCGTGACCGCTTCCTGGAGCGCCTTGCCGAGCTGGGCGTCGGCGCAAACGTCTACTACCCGGTGCCGGTCCACCGCCAGAAGCCGTTCCTGGAGGTCGCGGCCGGGACGATGCTGCCAGTGACGGAGATGCTCACCGAGCAGATCCTGTCGATTCCCATCTATCCCAACCTCACCGATGATGAGGTCGACACCATCATCGGTGCCGTGAACCGAACGGCAGGCGAGATCGGCGAGAGCCTGCCCATCGACTGAACACCCGGGGGCGTGCCTGATGGCGGCAAGCGGCGGACCCATCTGTGACCGATGCGGGCGCGCCAGGCCGGACCGATACCGGTTCTGCCCGTCCTGCAGCCTGTTCGTCTGTGGCGAGTGCTGGGACGCCGACCACGACGTCTGCCTGAGCTGCTCGCGGCCGAACCTGCCGGTGCAGGGGCAGATGCCGGCGGCCATCCACAGCACCATCGGCCGGCGGCCGATCGTCGGGGCCAGCGACACGCGGATCGGTCGCGCGCTCACCGGTCCGAGCGCGGGGGAGGAGGTCGCCGCTCCCGCACCTGTCCGTCCGCCTCGGCGGCGGCCCGACCTGGTGGCCTGGCTGCCCGGCATGACCACCATCATCACCAGCCTGATCCTGGTCGCGGCCCTCTTCGCCCTGCCGGTGCTCGGGCGGCTGCTGGTTGCGGATCCCGGCGTGGCGACCCCGGCCGCCACCACGCCCGAGCAGAGCGTCATGGGCTCGACCTCCTCACCCCATCCCGCGCGGCGCTACACCGTGCGGCGCGGCGATACGCTGCGCTCGATTGCGCGTGACCAGTACGGCGACGAGGGTCGCTGGCTGGCGATCTACCGCGCCAACCAGGACCGCATCGACGATCCGGACGCGCTGAAGGTGGGCACCACGCTCGTTATCCCCTGACCTGCTTCAGCGCCGGATCGTGGTCTCCTGGCCCTCGGACGTGTCCCGCACCTCCACGCCCATGGCCGCCAGCTCGTCGCGCAGGCGGTCGGACGTGGCGAAATCGCGCGCGGCGCGGGCGGCGGCACGCTGCTCCAGCAGCCCGGCCGCGCCATCCGGCAGCTCGCCGGCGGCCTCGTCAGCCGGGGCGTCGAGCGATAGGCCCAGCACCCGGTCGAAATCGAGCAGGAGGGCGCGACGCTGCGGCCCGGTCAGATCGGAGGATGACGCCACGGAGTGCGCGACCGCCACCGCGGCCGGCATGCCGAGGTCCTCGCTGATGGCATCCACGAACCGCTCGCGGTAGCCCGCCATCGGCTCCGCGGCCAGGTCGACATCGGCTCCGTCCGTGCCGCCCTCGGCGGCGGCCCGACGCAGGCGGCGCAAGCCGGAGGTGGCCGCGGTCATCGCGTCCGTGGTGAAGTCGAGCTTGGACCGATAGTGCGCGGTCAGCGCCAGGTAGCGGAAGGCCAGCGGCTCGTAGCCCTTCTCCGGC
>DASSNI010000236.1:0-4033 GCA_035701385.1 Candidatus Limnocylindria bacterium
CGTGTTGGCCTCGATCCAGCGGTACGCGGCGACGCCGTTCCAGTCGAGCACCTGCTGCCCGTCCCGGCTGAAGGCGGTCCAGGCCGATACCAGCAACGGCGACGGAACGCTCAGCAGCAGCACGGCCGCCACCGCCACGACCGGCCAGCGCCGGATCAGCCACGCGGCCAGCAAGGCGACCGCGATCCACATCGCCTGGAAGTACTTGTTCATGTCGAAGGCGATGTCGCTGACCTGCATCACGTTCGGCAGCAGGAACAGCGCCGCGGCCCAGCCCGCCAGGAACCGGTGCCTGGCCGGTGCCAGCACCGCGACCGCCACCGCCAGCAGCACCAGGCCAAGCACCCCGCGCGCGGTGTCGCCGGAGGTCGCCAGCAGCAGCACTCCAGGGGCGGCGAACAGGAGGGCGGTCAGTGCCCGTTCGCGCGCCATGGTTGCCAGCACCGCCACCGCCGCCAGCATCAGCGGCACGCCGAGGTTGGTGACGTAGAAGAAGGCAATGGCCAGCGGTCCATCGGCGCGCGGCGCCGATTCCCAGCCCAGCTCCAGGCGCAGCGCGCCCGAGCCACTGGCATTCCCCAGTGCCGCCGCCGCAAACGGAATGGCGATCACGTACGGCGCCAGCAGCAGCGCGGCGTTGCGCGGCGCATCGGCATCCAGCAGGCGGCCCGACAGGACGACGTACAGCAGCGCCAGCAGGCCGAAGGCCGGAAAGAAGAAGAAATGGAACGGCGCCAGTGCCGCGCCCACGAAGCCGGCGGCCATGATGAGCCAGGGCCGGTCCCGCCAGCCGGCCCGCCGCCGCGCAGCGCTGGGAAGGCCGCTCACCAGCAGCAGCACGGCGGCCACCAGGATCGGCAGCCCAAAGGTGGTGGCGCGGTGAACCAGCAGGCCGGTGCCCATCACCGACGGGATGCGGAAGTACGGCCACATCGGCCCCGGGTTGCCGGCGGCGTCGTACCACGAGTTGTCGTACGAGTTGTGGGTGACCAGCGTGACCGGGTCACCGACGCCGGTGGCCACGTCCCCCACGAACCGGATCCAGCCCAGTCCGCCGCCGAAGACCACCAGCACCATGGCCAGCGCCGCGGCTCGCCGCGCGCCGCGCCCGCGCAGCAGCGCAAGGCCCAGGCCGTGCACCAGGAGCCCAAGGGCGCCGGCCATCACGGCCGATGACACGGTGAAGGCCGGGATGGCGAAGGTGCCCGCCGCCTCCGCTGCGATGGCCGCGTGGAAATCGGCGAACCAGTGGTACACCAGCGGCGCGCCGGCGAAGTAGGGGACCTGTGGCGGGAAGTTGCCGGCGTTCAGCGACTGGGCGATGGACAGGTGGACCGAGAGGTCGCTCCAGTTCGACCCGCCGGCCGTGACGCCATCCGGCGTCGGGTGCCAGAGGCTGGCGTCCAGCACCAGGCCCACGAACGCGGCACCCACGCCGGCCACCGCCAGCGGCACCAGGTTGCGGCGCACCGCACGGGCCGACGCCCGCAGCTCGTGGCGGAACGCGCCGGCGCCGCGTGCCCAGGCCACGCCCACCAGCGGAGCGGCCAGCAGCGTCGCCACCAGGAACACGACCCCTCGCCCGTAACCGCCCAGCAGGATCGACAGCCAGTACACCAGCTGCGCCGAGAGCGTGACCGACAGGACGAGGGCCAGTCCCAACCGCCCCGTGGCGCCGATCCGCGGCCGCAGCAGCGCGACCGCCGTCCAGCCGGGGAGGACGAAGAGGAACGGCCACACCACCACGATTGCGAGCGCCGGCACCAGCCAGGCGGCCACCAGCGCGGCGGCGAGGGCCGCTCCGGCCACCACGCCGGCGAGAGTGTGCCCGCGCAGCGCCAGGCCGGCGATCGTGGGAGCGCGCTCGGATGCGGTCATCTCGACCCGATCATACGGGCCGCAGGACGGGGAACGGCCCGGTCGGTCAGCCAGGCGTGGACGGAGCCAGCTGGCGCAGCGGCTGCCGCGGATCGAGGAGGGCCACGATGCGGTCGACCTGCGCCGGAGTCAGCACCTCATCGCGGTCGATGCGGGCCGCCAGGCGGTCGAGCTCCGGCTCCACGTGCACGCCGGGCTGCTGGTCGCGCTCCCAGCTAACCTCGGTGCCGCCCTCGGGCAGGAGGCACGCCTCCACCGTGGCGGGGAGTGAGGCGCGCTCCAGGTACAGCTCCAGCCGGTGGCCGGCCAGCCGCGCCTCCTGGACGGGGGTCGCGTCCCACGGCGCCCACGATTCGGTGGTCCGGTTCCAGGCGTACCAGTGGCCGTTGCGCTTGCGGAAGCGGCCGCGCTGCGTGGCGCGCACCAGGGTCCAGGTGCCGCCCGGTCCGACCACCACGGCCTCGATCGGCTGCATTCCGGCGGGCGCCACGTTGCGGAAGTAGTGGTGCCGGTCGTCGAGGCGGCGCGCAAGCCCGGTCGCCACACGATCGTCGCTGAATGGCGAGAAACCGCGGAATCCGAAGCGGCCGGATCGGTCCTTGATGGGGTGCGCAATCATGGCAGCGGGTCACGCGAGCGGGGGTTTGAGCCCCGAATTCTACCGTTGCAGCACCCCGTACGGGTAGGGTCCTTCCGGGGTAACGGCTGATAGGATGCCAGTCATGGATGAGGCCCACGTCAAGGCGGAGGCAGCAGACCCGCAGATGGGCGCGCAGCTCGAGGAAGCGGTGCGCACGCTGCTCGACGAGATCGGCGAGGACGGCTCTCGCCAGGGGCTCATCGGCACACCTTCACGCGTGCGCCGCATGTACGCCGAGCTGACGGATGGGTACCGCGCCGACCCGGATGCGCTTATCAACAACGCCTGCTTCGACGTCGAGTACGACGAGATGGTCGTCGTGCGCAACATCGAGTTCTTCAGCCTGTGCGAGCACCACCTGCTGCCGTTCTACGGCCACGCCCATGTGGGCTACCTGCCGCGCGGCAAGGTCATCGGCCTGTCGAAGATCCCGAGCATCGTGGACATGTACGCCCACCGGCTGCAGGTGCAGGAGCGGCTGACCCAGCAGGTGGCGCACCTGCTCATGGATCGGCTGGACCCGAAGGGCGTGGCCTGCGTGGTCGAGGCCACGCACCTGTGCACCGTCATGCGCGGCGTGAAGAAGCAGGAGGCGTCCATGGTGACGAGCTCGATGCTCGGCACCTTCCGCCGCGACCCAAAGACCCGCGGCGAGTTCCTGACGCTCATCGGCCGGCCCGCCGGTCCCCTGGCGTAGCCCCAACTTGGTGCGAACTCCCGCCCCACGGGACTAACGAACAAGAAGCGTCCCCGACTTGATGCGAATTCCCGCCCCACGGGAATCCGCGACAACAAGGGGTCATCTCGGGCCCAGAGAGGCCCTTTCTTGTTCGTTGCTCCCGCCCCACGGGAAATGCCGCCTAGAATCGGAGCCGATGCCATACGCCCCGCTGCTCCCACCCGCGGACCTCGACGAGGCACTTCGTGCGCTGCCCGACTGGAGCCGCGAGGGCGACTGGCTGGTGCGCACGGTGCGCTGCCCATCCTTCAGGGCGGCAATCGATCTGGTGAACAAGGTGGCCGATGCCGCCGAGGCCGCGGACCACCACCCGGACATCGAGATCGTCTGGCGCCGCGTGACCTTCCGCCTGACGAGCAAGGCATCCGGCGGCCTGACCGCCCGCGACACCGAGATGGCAGCCACGATCGATCGCCTGGCCTCCGAGGTGGCCGCGTGAAGGTCGGATTCATGCTGCCGCTCGGCGAGGACGAGGCGACGCGCCGCACCCAGTCGTGGGGCGAGCTGAGCGACATGTCGATCGCCGCCGATGAGGGCGGCCTGGACTCGGTGTGGGGCGCCGACCACCTGCTCTTCCGCGACGGCGAGGACGTGACCGGCATCCACGAGTGCTGGACGATCCTCACTGCGGTCGCCGCGGTGACGAAGCGCGTCGAGATCGGCCCGCTGGTGCTGGCCATGCCGTTCCGCAACCCGGCCATGGTCGCCAAGCAGGCAGCCACCTTCGACGAGGTCAGCGGCGGCCGCCTCGGAGGCCAGGCGATCGATCGTGGCTG
>DASSNI010000237.1:0-2273 GCA_035701385.1 Candidatus Limnocylindria bacterium
CGGCGAAGAGAGCGTAGGCCTGGCCGCCGGGCGGCTGGCCGTGCGACTCGTCAACCACCTCGTCACGGCCGAGAAGGACTTCGACTTCCGGGTCGAGTTCGAGAAGCTGGTCCTGCTGGCGGAGCGGGCGGCCTTCGGACCATCGACCCAGGCCATCCTTGACGAGGCCGCGCTGCGTGACATCCCCTACATCCGCCTGAACGAGCAGTCGCTGGTGCAGCTGGGACATGGCATTCACCAGAAGCGCATCCGCGCCACCATGACCAGCCAGACCAGCTCGCTGGGCGTGGACATCGCCTCCGACAAGAAGCTGACCAACAAGCTGCTGGCGGCCACCGGCGTGCCCGTGCCGCGCTCCGAGGTGGTGCGCAACGTCGAGGAGGCATCGGCTGCGGCAGCCACCATCGGCTACCCCGTGGCCATCAAGCCGCTCGACGGCAACCACGGCCGGGGCGTGATGCTCAACCTGGCCGATGACGCCGCCGTGCGGGCTGGCTATGCCGCCGCGCGCGCAGAGTCGCGCTACGGCGGCGTCGTGGTCGAGTCCTACCTCACCGGCAACGACTACCGCTGCCTGGTGATCGGCGGCGTGCTGCGGGCCGTGGCCCAGCGCGTGCCGGCACACGTGGTCGGCGACGGCGAGCACTCGGTCGCGGAGCTGGTCGAGGAAACGAACAACGACCCGCGCCGCGGCATCGGCCACGAGAAGGTGCTGACCCGCATCAAGGTCGACGACGAGTCCATCACCTACGCCCGCGAGCAGGGCTTCGAGCTGTCGGACGTCCCTCCTCGTGGGGTGCGCGTCTTCCTGAAGCGCACCGGCAACATGAGCACCGGCGGCATCAGCATCGACCGCACCGAGGAGGCACACCCCGACAACGTCGAGATCGCCGAGCTGGCGGCGCGGGTGGTTGGGCTTGACATCGCCGGCATCGACTTCATCTGCCCGGACATCAGCGTCCCGGTTCGTGAAACTGGCGGCGGGATCGTGGAGGTCAACGCCGCTCCCGGCTTCCGGATGCACACCCATCCGACCGAGGGTGAGGCGCAGTACGTCGCCAAGCCGGTGATCGACGGGCTGTTCCCGCCCGGCTCGCCGTCGCGCATCCCAATCGTGGCGGTCACCGGCTCGAACGGCAAGACGACCACCGCCCGGATGATCGCCCACGTCATGAAGGGCATGGGCCGCAAGGTGGGCATGACCTCGACCGATGGCATCTTCGTCGACGGGCGGCTGGTGCGGAAGGGCGACATGTCCGGGCCGCGCTCCGCGTCCACCGTCCTGCAGAACCCGACCGTCGACTTCGCGGTGTTCGAGGTGGCGCGCGGCGGCATTCTGCGCGAGGGCCTTGGCTACCAGCGCAACGACGTGGCGGTCGTCCTCAACGTGACCGGCGATCACCTGGGCCTGGGCGGCATCACCTCCATCCGCCAGCTGGCCAACGTCAAGCAGGTGGTGGTCGAGGCGGTGCCTCGGGACGGCACCGCGGTCCTGAATGCCGATGATCCGCTGGTGGCCGCCATGGCTCGCCACTGCTCCGGATCGGTCATCTACTTCAGCACCGATCCGGACAACGAGGTCATCAAGCGGCAGGCCTCCCGCGGGCGGCGAGCGGTCACCCTCGAGCCGGGGCGCAACGGCGAGATGATCGTGCTGCGCCAGGGCCGCAAGTCCATGCCGCTGGTGTGGACCCACCTGCTGCCGGCCACGTTCGAGGGCCGGGCGCGCATGAACGTGCAGAACGCGCTGGCCGCCACCGCCGCCGCCTGGGCCGCCGGCGCCCACCTGCACGACATCCGGCAGGGCCTGCGCACCTTCACCACCAGCTACTTCATGGCGCCGGGCCGGCTGAACATGTTCGAGCTGGACGGCTACCGCGTCATCGTGGACTACGCCCACAACCCGCCGGCCCTGCGCGCGCTGGGCGAGTTCGTCGAACAGCTGGCCGAGCCCTCGCCGGGTGGCCGGCGGCCGCTGGTCACCGGGCGGCGGATCGGGGTGGTGGCCACTGCCGGCGACCGCCGAGACGAGGACATCGTGGAGCTTGGCCGAACAGCGGCTGCCTACTTCGACACGCTGATCATCCGCGAGGACGCCAACAACCGCGGCCGGCCGCGTGGCAACACCGCCGAGCTGATCGAGCGCGGCGTCCGCGAGGCGCAGCGCCGCGGCGCGCGGGTCGAGAAGGTGGAAACGGTGCTCGACGAGCTGGACGCCACGCGCCGCGCGCTGGACCTGGGCGAGGACGGCGACGCCATCGTGGTCTGCGTCG
>DASSNI010000238.1:0-12233 GCA_035701385.1 Candidatus Limnocylindria bacterium
CCGCTGGCGGCAGCATCGGCCAGGACCTGGTCCAGCATCGGCACCATCACGTCCAGCCCCTCGATGCTGAACCGCTTCTGGCCCAGGTAGGCCCGATGCAGGAAACGCTCGAGGCCCTCGACTGCGGCCAGCCGCTGCAGCAGATGCTTCTGCTGCTCCGCGGACAGCGGCCTGCGGTGCTCGCCGGACTCGATGACCTGCCGCAGCCAGACGCGCTCGTCATGGCTGGCGATGTGCTCGACCTCGTACGCGATCGAGCCGCAGTACGTCGCCTGCAACGCGGGCAGCGCCTCGGCCAGCGTGGCTCCCGCGACGTCGACCCGCAGCAGGTCGGCGGGAATCTGCGCCATGGCCTCCGGCGTGAGCCCCAGCGGCTCGGGGTCGAGCGCCGGGTCGCCGGGCGGCGGGCTGCCCAGCGGGTCGAGCCTCGCCGCCAGGTGCCCGAAGGACCGATACGCCCGCACCAGCGCCACCGCGGCTGCCACCGACTTCGCATCAGGTCCGCCCGCGCTCGGACCGGATGGCTGGGCGGAGGTCGATGCGGCTTGGGCCGATGCCGGCAACGGCTCAGGCGTGGCGCCCATGGCCGCGAACAGGTCGGGGTAGAAGTCGTCGCCGCCCGCCAGCAGCGCCTCGATGCGGCGCAGGAACGCGCCCGACTCGGCGCCCTGGATGATGCGGTGGTCGTAGGTGGAGGTGATGGTCATCACCCGGCCGGCGCCGGTGTCGCGGATGGCGCCGGTGGCCACGATGGTGCCCTGGCCGGGCATCAGCCGCGGGACGGAGGCGGTGGTGCCCAGCGTGCCGGGATTGGTGAGGGTGATGGTGGCGCCGGCGTAGTCATCGGGCGAGAGCTTGCTGGCCCGCGCCCCCTCGACCAGCTGCTCGTAGCGGGCATGGAACTCGGCGAAGTCCATGCCATCGGCGGCCTTGATGACCGGCACAACCAGGAAGCGGCTGCCATCCGGGCGCTCGACGTCCACCGCCAGGCCCAGGTTCACGCCGCCGGGGTCGACCCGGTGCGCGGCGCCGTCCACCTCCAGGAAGTAGTGGGTCATGGCCGACTGCTCGGCGGCCGACCGCACGATCGCCCAGCCGATGAGGTGCGTGAAGCTGACCTTCCGCGGAGCGAGCTGCGCGTTGAGCGACCGGCGCATGGACTCCAGCATGGCCACCGGCAGGTCGCGGAAGCTCGTCGCCGTCGGCACCGCCAGCGAGGCGGCCATGTTCTGGGCGAGGCGCGCGGCCGGTCCCTTGATCGGCGTGGCGCCGGCCGGCAGCTGGGGCGACGCGGCGTCCTGGGTGGGCTGAGGTGGTGCGCCGGAGCCGTTGCCCGCGTCCGCCGGCGGTGAGCTGGGAGGCTGCGTGGCGCCCGGAGCGGCCCCCGACTCGAAGAGCGCCCGCCAGTCGCGGTCCACGGAGGCTGGATCGCGGCGGTACTGCTCGTACAGCTCCGCCACGTAGCCGGCGTTGACCGCGTTCATGTCCTGCAGCGCCTGCTCGACGTCGGACGGCTTGGCGCGCTCGACGTCCGGCGGCTGGCTGGGTGGCGTTGGCTCGGCTGGCGGCATGTCGCCGCTAAGGATAGGCGTCCCGGGCGGCCGGCTTCAGACCTGCCTCCTGACGATGGCCTGCTGGCCACGTCCCCGCTCGACCTCGCGGAAGCCCGCCCGGCGGAACATGCCCAGCGTGCCGGTGAAGAGGTTGGCCGACGCCTGTCGCGCGCCGGCGGTATCCACCGGGTAGGCCTCGACCGCGTGCGCGCCACGCGCAGCGGCGTGGGCCACGGCAGCGTCCAGCAGGGCCGTCGCCAGGCCGTGGCCGCGCTCGGCGCGCGGCATCCAGAAGCAGACGATCGACCAGGTTGTCGTGTCGTCCGCCTGCGCCGGCGCAGGCCTCAGCGTCGGTGAGCGCAGCACGCGGCCGAACTGCGGACGGGGAGCCACGCTCACCCAACCGACCGGCCGCCCATCGCGATACGCAATGAGGCCCGGCTCGTCGCCGGCGGCGACCAGCGCCGCCATCAGGGCCCGGTTGCCCTCCCCACGGCGCTCGCAGCCGCGACTGAAGTCGGATCCCGTCTGGCGCCACCACGTGCACCAGCAGTTCGAGTACGCGCCGCTCGGGCCGAACAGCTCCTGGAGTTCGCTCCAGCGGTCAGGGGTGACGGGCAGGATCTCGTGCGCGGGTGGTGGCATGGGCAGCGGGGCGACCCGGCGGCTAGGCCTGTGGCTCCTCCGCGTCCGCCGCCTGCCGGCCGGAGGTGAAGCTGCGGATCAGCAACACCGCGCCGAGCGCGATGATCACCGCCGGCAGCAGCCAGTTCGGCAGCGGCAGGCGCTGGCCGGAGATGCCGATGATCCCCTCGAAGAACAGGTAGCCGGCGATGAACAGGCCTGCGGCCACCACGATCTGCCAGAAGCCCTCGCGCTGCATGCGGGAGCTGCCGACGCGCAGCCCGTGCAGCAGCATGCCGATGCCGCTGCCGCCCGGACCCACCAGCGCCCAGGCGTAGGCCCAGCTCTCCCAGTGATCGGTCGCGTTCTGGTAGAGCAGCACCAGGCCGACCATGGTCACGATGCTGCCGGCGATCGTCAGCCCCGAACCGTGCCGCTGGCTGAGGCCGATGGCGGCGATTGCCACGCCGGGCACGATCACGTAGAACGGCCACGAGGCACGGCCCCAGTCGATCTCCAGGTACTGGCCGGTGAAGTACAGGACGCCGACAGCAATGAGGACCAGGCCCAGGATGGCCAGCCCCGAGGAGCCTCCCCGCGCGGATGGACTGGGCTGCTCGGTCATCGGCTTCGATATTACCGCGCCGCCACCAGCGCATCCTCGCGCCGGGTGAGCCAGTCGCTGTAGCCGCCGACGAAGGAGCGGGCGTCGCCGTCGCGAACCTCCACGATGCGATCGGCCATGCGGTCCAGGAAGTAGCGGTCATGGCTGATGAAGATGGCCGTGCCGTCGAAGGACTCGATGGCCGCCTCGAGGGTCTCGATGGACTCGATGTCCAGGTGGTTCGTCGGCTCGTCCAGGACCAGCAGGTTGGCGCCGGTGAGCATCAGCAGCAGGAGCTGCAGCCGCGTGCGCTCGCCGCCGGAGAGCGTGCCGATCGGCCGTCGCACCTGCTCGTAGTCGAACAGGAAGGCCATCAGCCGCGCCACCGCCTGCTCCTCCGTGCCGGGGAACTCGGCGCGCAGGGTGGACAGCGGCGTGGCGTCGGGGTCCAGGGTGTCCTGGTCCTGGGCCAGGTAGCCGATGCGGATCGAGGGGCCGACCCACACCTCGCCCTCGGTCGGCTGCAGCTCGCCGACCAGCGTCTTGAGCATCACGCTCTTGCCGGCGCCGTTCAGCCCGACGACGCCGACCCGCTCGCCGTGCATGACGGTCAGGTCGACGCCCAGCAGCACCGGGTGGTCGCCGAAGGCCATGGCCACTTCCCGCAGCTCCGCGGCGCGCTTGCCGCCGCGCTGATGCGGATGCAGTTCCAGGCCGATCCGCCGCCGCTCGAGCACCGGCCGCTCGACCTTGTCCATGCGGTCCACCCGACGCAGCGCGTTGCGGGCGGCGTTCATCAGCCCCGTGTTCGACTGCCCTTCGGGGACGGCCCGCGCCCACCCGATGAGGCGCCGGGCCGCTTCCTCCAGGCGCTCGATCTCCTTGCGCTGGGCCAGGTAGCGCTGCTGCTGCCGCTTCAGCTCGATCTCGCGCGCGACGGCGTAGGCGGTGTAGTTGCCCGGCCACATTCGGATTCGCCCCGCGTCCAGCGAGGCGATGGCGGTCACCGTCTCGTCCAGCAGGTAGCGGTCATGGCTGACCGCCAGGAAGCCACCGGCGAAGCCGTTCATCAGCGTCTGCAGCCGCTCGCGGCCCTCGAGGTCCAGGTGCGCCTCCGGCTCGTCGAGCAGCAGCAGCTCCGGGTCCTGGACGATGGCCGCCGCCAGGCCGATGAGCTTCCGCTGCCCGCCGCTCAGCACCCTGGTCGGCAGCTCCAGCTCTCGCTCCTCCAGGCCGATCTCGCTCAGGGTCGCCCGCACGCGCCCCTCGAAGGCGGGGCCGCCGGCGCGCTCGTATCGGTCCAGCAGGCTTGCCTGTTCGGTGAGCACGCGGTCCATCTGCGTCGCGTCGTTGTAGACCGATGGATCGGCCAGCCGCTCGTTGCATGCCGCCAGGCCAAGATCGATCTCGCGGAGGTCGGTGCGGGCGTCGCGCAGCGTGTCGGCCGCCGTGCGCTCGTCGCCCATCGGATGCTGGGCCACCATCGCCAACCGCAGCCCGCGTCGACGGGTGATCTGTCCCTGATCGGCCTCCTCCAGGCCCATCACGATGCGCAGCAGCGTCGTCTTGCCGGAGCCGTTGGGACCCACCAGGCCGACCCGCGCGCCATCGGGGATCTCCAGGTCGACGCCGCGCAGGATCTGCCGGCCGCCGAACGCCTTGGTCATGCCGCGCACGGCCAGCAGGGTCACGCGTCCAGCACCCCGCGCACCGTGGCCACGTCCACGTTGCGTCCGGTGAGGACAACCGCCACGCGGCGACCGTCGAGGCCGCCGAGGTGCGCGCGAAGGGCCGCGACGCCGAGCGCCGCGCTGCCCTCCACGATGAGGTGGTGCGCCTCGGCCGCCCAGCGCATGGCGTCTGCCACCGCCTCCTCGTCGATCACCACCACCTCGTCGACCAGCTGCCGCGCCATCTTCCAGGTGATGCTGCCGCGCTCGATGTTGCCGGCCACGCCATCGGCCAGCGTGGGCGCGATGGGCATGGCCTTCTGCGAGCCCGACTCGAAGTAGGCGTACAGCGGCGGAGAGGCGGTCGGCTGCACGCCCACCAGCCGCAAGCCGGGACGCACCGCCTTGGCCCATAGTCCGATGCCCGAGATCAGCCCCGCGCCGCCCACCGGCACCACGATTGCGTCGCAGGACGGCCAGCTCTCCATGATCTCCAGTCCCACGGTGGCTGCGCCGGCCACGACATCGGCGTCGTTGTACGGGGCCACGTAGGTGGCGATCCCCTCGTCATCCCGCCGCCGCGCCTCGTTCTCGACGTCGTCCGGGTCGCGGCCGAAGATCTCGACCAGGATCGTGTCCGACTCGAGCGCCCGTAGCCGCTCCAGCTTTGCCGGGGAGACGGAGGCCGGCACGAGCACCGTCAGCCGCATCCCGTGACGCGCGGCAGCCGCCGCCACCGCGATGCCGTGGTTGCCGGTCGACGCAGCCACCAGCCGCTGGCTCGGGTCAGCCTCGGCCAGCAGGGCGACCTTGTTCTCGGCGCCGCGCAGCTTGAAGGCACCCGTCGGCTGCAGCAGCTCCAGCTTCAGGCGAACCTCGGCCGCGCCGCTCTCCTCGGCCAGCTGGGGTGACGGCTCGAGCGGCGTGTGGACGGCCACGCCCTGCAGCCGCTGGGCAGCGGCGAGGACATCGGCCACGGTGGGAAATCGGGCCATGGCGGCCCCAGTCTACGGGCGAGCGCGAGAAATCAGGCCGCGTCGGGCAGGAAGTCGTCTCCCGAGGGTCCGCCGGCCATTTCCTTCAGGCGGCGGCTGATCCGCATCAGCGAGCCCAGCCGGTCGCTGACCCGGGCGCGCTCGACGGGCGTGGCCCAGTGTCGCAGAGTGTAGTCGATCTCGTGCTTGTGGCGCGTTGCCGTCATGAACAGCTCCTCGATCCGATGCTCCAGCGCGGGGTCAGGATCACCGGCGAGCAGCTCGCGGCGCGCCTCCAGCACCTCCAGGTAGTAGGAGGTCGCGAGGCGGTCGAGGTCACGGTGCGCATCGTGCGCCCACGGCTCCGGCGGCCCGCCGAATCCGAATCGACGCCACTCGCGCGGCTGGACGGTCTGTACCACGAGCGCACGGTATGCCGCCGCGCGGTGCGCGAACAGCATCCGACCGGGCTATTCGGGACGTGTACGAACGGTGCATGGGCCACGGCGGCCGGGTCAGTGCATGGACGCACCGTTCGAAGCTGGAGCATGGGGCTGGTAGAATCGTCCGGCCTCGCTGGGGTGTGGCCAAGCGGTAAGGCGCCTGACTCTGGATCAGGAGATCGAAGGTTCGAATCCTTCCGCCCCAGCCAATTCCGACGCCGTTACGGCTCCTCGCCGCGCCATCCGTCGGGATCCACGCCCCCTGGGATCGGCGCATCTGCGTCGTACGGCTGTCGCGTGAAGACGAATGAGCCGATGTCCAGGTGCGTCAGCCGCCCGGCTTCGTCGCGCACCGGACGCAGCGTCTCGCCGGCGTAGTAGCCGTTCAGCCCGATCCACGTGTCCTCGTCGGAGCGGCGGAAGCGTGCGCCGCGGCCCACTCCCGTCAGTGGGCTGAGCTGCAGCTCGCCCTTCGCCTCCAGGCGCAGGCCAAAGCCCGCGGGTCCCCAGTACCACGGCCCCACCAGCTCGAGCAGCGAAGCGTCGGCATCGGCCAGCGGCTTCCAGGGGGCCGGGATGCGAGGCTCGCGCTCGGCGACGATGCCCACCAGGTCGGCGACCAGGCCGCCGATCGCCAGTCCGGACGTGGTGTTGGCCAGGGCCACGCCCGCCACGTCGTCCTCCACGCTGACCCACAGCGTGCACAGGAATCCCGGCATCGACCCCGTGTGGCCGGCCAGCATGCCCTGCGGCCGGCGCAGCAGCTGCATGCCCAGCCCGTAGGGCGAGTCCCAGCCATCGACCTCCGGGGCAGAGCGCGGCTCCCGCATCTCGGCGACGGTGTCCGGCGCGAGCACGTCCGGGGCGTCGCCGGAGATGAGCCGTGCAAAGCGGCAGAGGTCCTCCACCGTGGACCACAGCTGCCCGGCCGGCGCCATGCGGCCGACGTCGTGGACCATCTCCGCCATGACCAGGTCAGCCCAGGGATGCACCGCCATGCCACGGGCGTGCGGCTCCTGGGGCGCGAACGTCGTTCGCGGCATCTCGAGCGGCTGCAGCACCTCCTGCTGCAGCGCATCGGCCCATGCCCTGCCGCGGAGCTGCTCGACGACCGCCCCCAGGAGGGCGAACCCGGGATTTGAGTAGTGGTACCGGCGGGTGGGCGGAAACTTCTGCGACTCCTCATCCAGGATGTCGCCCACGGCTGGACGGATGTCGCCCGCGGTTCGCTCCCACCACGGCCCCGGCGTCTCGCTGGCGAGGCCGGCGGTGTGGGACAGCAGCTGGCCGATGGTGACGCCGCGCACCGGCGCATCGGGAAGGTGCTTCTCGAGCAGGTCATCCAGGGCCAGGCGACCCTCGTCGCGCAGGCGCAAGACCAGCACCGCCACGAAGGTCTTGGTCAGTGAGCCGATGCGGAACTGGGTGTCGGTCGTGGTCTCGATGGCATGCGACCACGCTCGCTCGCCGTTGCGCGCGACCGCCGCCGCCATGGATGGCACGCGGCCTTCGCGCTGGGCGGTGGCCACGCGGTGCAGCAGCGCGCGTTCGGTTTCGGGGAGTAGCATCGGCCGATTCTATGTGCGGCGCAGCGGGCCGTCAGTGCACGGAGAGCCTCCGCGCTGGGCACGATTCGTGCAGGATTGCCGCCGAACAGCGGCCGCTGCTGAGAGCGACCCACACAAGACGCAGCGAGCTGACCGAGGCCCATGCAGGACGAGCACCGCGTTCTGATAGTCGAAGATGACCCCGCACTGCGAGAGATCTATGCCGGCGCGCTGCGTGGCTTCGGCCACGAGGTGCGCACCGCGGCCGATGGCTCCGCCGCCCTGGACGCCTTGTCGAACGGCTGGGCGCCGTGCGTCGTGTTCCTTGACCTTCGGATGCCCGGCATGGACGGCTGGGAGTTCAGCCGTCGGCTGCGGGCCGAGGAGCGCTGGCGCGACGTGCACGTAGTGGTGGTGGCCGCGCACTTCCGCATCGATCAGGAAGCCGCCGACATCGGCGCGGATGGCTGGCTGCAGAAGCCGTTCGACCTCGTCCGCCTGGACGAGGAGACGCGAGCCCTGTGCCAGAGCTGATCGAGCCGATGGTCGCCAGCGACCAATCACGAGACGATCTCCAGCACCAGCTCCCAGCCATATTCGACAGCGTCGCCGATGGCATCACCGTGCTCGATCGATCCGGGGGCATCGTGCTCGCCAACCCCGCCGCAGCACAGCTCCTGGGATACGAGGACGCGGCGGACATCATCGGCCAGCCGTCTGGCGCGCTCAGTGGCGGATTCGAGATGTTCGGCGACGATGGTGAGCCGCTGGCTCCCGAGCGGCTTCCCACGGCCCGGGCGTTCGCCGGCGAGGAGGCGCCTGAGGCAGCCGTGCGCTTCCGCGTTCGTGGCTCGCTCCGCGACCGTTGGTCACTCGTCCGTTCGCGGTTGCTGCCGGGCAGCTCCACCGAGCATGACCTGGTCGTCACCTCGTTCCAGGACATCACCGCCATCAAGCAGGTGGAGCTGCGGCTTTCGTTCCTGTCCGACGCAAGCGCGGTGCTCGGCGAGTCGCTCGACTACCACGACACCCTCAGCCGCGTGGCCAACCTGGTCGTGCCAGCGCTCGCGGACTGGTGCGCCATCGACGTGCTGGAGGAACCCGACCAGGTCCATCGCGTCGCGCTGACCCATGTCGACCCGGAGATGCTCGCGCTGGCCGATGAGATCCAGCGACGGTGGCCGCCCGAGAAGACGGAGGAGGGAGTCGCGCGGCGGGTGATGCGCGACGGCGTCCCGGTGTACGTTCCGGACGTCACGGACGAGATGCTGCAGGCCGCCGCACGCGACGACGAGCACCTCGAGCTGCTGCGCCGGCTCGAGCTGCGCGAGGTGCTGACCGTGCCGCTGTTCGGTCAGGGGCGGGTGCTCGGTGCGCTGAGCGTGGGCAACAGCACCGGCGCGGACCCTCTGTCCCAGGAGGACCGCGATCTCATCGAGGATCTGGGACGCCGCGCGGGTGATGCGATCGGGGGGGCGCAGCTCATGCGCGAGGCCCAGGAAGCGGTCCGCCAGCGCGATGAGTTCCTGGCCATTGCCTCCCACGACATGCGCACGCCGCTGGCCGCCGTGCGCGGCTACGCGCAGCTCGCGCTGCGGCACCTGGACCGAGGCGGCACCGACATCCAGCCGCTGGCGCGCTGGCTGCGAGACATCGACGAGAGCGCGGATCGGCTGAACGACCTGGTGGCAGAGCTGATGGATGTCAGCCTGCTGCGCGGCGGCAAGAACGTGCCGCTGCAGCTGGCACCGACAGACCTTGTGGCGCTCGTCAACGACCGCGTGCGCGAGCACGCCACCTCGGCCGATGAGAAGCACGCCTTCCGGGTCCAGGCCGATGCCGAGGAGGTCGTCGGTCACTGGGACGCCGCTCGGCTCGCGCGCGTGCTGGACAACCTGCTCGGCAACGCGGTGAAGTACAGCCCCGACGGCGGTGACATCGAGGTGAACATCGCGACTGATGGCGCCTTCGGCAGCGTGACGGTCACCGATCACGGCATCGGCATCGCCGCCAAGGACCTGGGCCGCATCTTCACGCCCATGTTCCGCGGCACGAACACCGGCAGCGTGGCTGGCACCGGCCTCGGCCTGTCCGGTTCGCGAACCCTGGTGGAGCTGATGGGCGGGCGCATCCAGGTGCAGAGCCGCCTCGGGCAGGGCTCGACATTCACCATCTGGCTGCCGCTCCAGCAGGCGAACGGCAACGCCCAGGCCGGTACCGCCTAGCGGTACGTCCCCGGCGACCCCGCAGTGGGCATCGCCTCGATGGCCGCCTCCGCCACCGGCTCCGCCAGCGCCTGCACGACGATGAGCGTGCCGCCATCGGCGAACGCGTAGAAGGTCCCCAGCCGCGGAGCCTGCTCAGGCTGGGAGATGACCGTCAGGTCGTGCCCGCCCAGGCCGCCCCGGGTGACGCTGATGCTGTCCGCCTGGGCGCCGCGGTAGGCCGCGGCCGGGAGCGCGGCCAGCAGCGCCATCGGATCCACGCCGTCCGCCCGGATCGCGAACATCTGCACGAACGCGGGTCCGTGGTCGCTGGCGAAGGCAACGTCCAGGTCTGGTCGCCGGGCATCGACCGCGTCGGCCAGCGCGGCCAGCATCTCCTCGCCGACTGCGAAGGTGTGCGCCTCCGTCCCTCGGAAGTCCGAGGGCAGCAACGACTGCAGCGGCCGGCGGTCAGGCTCAGGGCTGGCGGTCGGCGTGGCGCTCCCTACGAGCGGCGAGGCGGTCGATGTGGTCGTGGTCACCACCACCACCGGGGAGCTCACCGTTCCCGATGGACCGCTGCAGCCGACCACCAGCACGCCAACCAGCAGCCCGATGAGGAGACGCGTCACGCCGGTCTATACGGCGTCCGGCACGCCTCCCCACAGGTCCCCCAGCGTGAAGCCGTCCTGGAACGGGTCGTCGGGATCGACCACGTACTCCGTGCGGCCCGTGATCCAGGCAGCGCCGGTCAGCTGAGGGACGACCGCAGCTACGCCACCGACCGTCGTCTCACGCAGCAGGCGGCCGGTCCAGGTGGTGCCCAGGATGCCCTCATGGACGTAGTCCTGGCCAATGCCGAGCGCTCCGCGGGCGTGCAGCACGGCCATCCGGGCGCACGTGCCAGTGCCGCACGGCGAGCGGTCCAGCACGCCGGTGAACGACGAGGGGCGCGACCAGTCGAGCGTGCCGGAGGAGATGACGACCGTGTTCTTGCCGTGCGCTCCCGGTACGGAGGGCGGCCCCGTCATCTCCAGGATGCTGATGCCGGCCAGCTCCGGCGTCTCGGGATGGGCGACGGGGATCTGCTCGCGGGCGGCGGCCTTGACCATCTCGCCGACGCGCACGATGTCGCGGCCCTCGTCCGGCGTGAGGTGGAAGCCGAGCGCCGCGGCATCGGCCAGGGCGTAGAACATCCCGCCCCAGGCAACGTCCACGACCACCGACCCGATCTGAGGAACCTCGACCGGCACGTCCAGGCGGTGCACGAAGGCGGGAACGTTCTCGAAGGTGATGGCCCATGCACGGCCGTCGTGCACATCGGCTCGGACTCTGATGAGCCCGGCGGGAGCCTCCAGCGTAAGCTCGGTGACCGGCTCACGCACCGGGACCAGGCCCTCGTTGATCAGCACGGTCGCCACGCAGATCGTGTTCGAGCCGGACATGGCCGGGTACTCGGACTGCTCCATGATCACGTAGCCCGCCTGCGCCTTCGCAGACGTGGGCGGCAGCAGGACGTTGGCGCACAGCGCCGGATAGCCGCGTGGCTCGCGGAGCATGAGCTGTCGCAGCCGATCCCCGTGTCGCGCCAGGTGGTTGCGCTTCTCGAGCATGGTCTCGCCAGGCACGTCGCGGACGCCGCCCACCACCACGCGTCCCGGCTCGCCGCCGGCATGCACCTCGACCGCGGTGATCACGGGATCCAGCCGCATCCGTGCATGCTGCCAGAAACGAGGTCGCGCCCTGATCGGCGTACGATGCCGTGCCCATGCCCCTCTCGACGCGGTCCTCGGAGCTGGAGCTGCTCGACGGCGCGCAGCTGGACCCGAGTGAGCTGCGGCGGAACCTGCGCGAGATGGCCATGCTCAACCGCCTGCCGGGTGGCGTCGAGGCATCGGTCAAGGCTGTCCTGGGTGCGCTCGACGGCCGGGCCGATGCGAGCGTGCTGGATATCGGCGCCGGCTCCGGCGACTTCGCGCAGCGGCTGGCCCGCCGGCGAGATGTCGTGCTGCTGGTCGGCGACTCGCGTCCGGAGGTGCTGGCGATCGCCCGTCGTAACCTGGCGAATACCAACAGGGTGGAGTTCATCGACGCCGATGTGCGCGCCCTGCCGCTGCCGGACGGGGCAGTGGACGTGGTCCATGCCTCGCTGCTGCTCCACCACCTCACCCCCACCGAGGGCGTGGAGGCCTTTCGCGAGATGCGCCGGGTGGCACGCGAGGCGGTGGTGGTCAACGACCTGCGACGCAGCCGCGCGGCCTTCCTGATGACCGCCGCGCCGGTGCTCGCCTTCGGCCGCAGCCCGTACACGCGTCACGATGGTGTGGCGTCCGCCCGCCGCGCGTACACCCTGCCTGAGCTGGATGCGATTGCCGCGCAGGGAGGGCTGCGCGTCGTTTCACGCACCGCGCCGTGGTGGCCGCGGGTGACGACGGTGTACCGATGAGCGACCTGCGCTGTGACGTGCTGGTCGCCGGCGCCGGCCCGGCGGGATCGGCCGCGGCCGCCAGCCTGGCGCGCGCCGGCCACGACGTCCTGCTGGTGGAGTCGAGTGCGCATCCGCGTCCAAAGGCCTGCGCCGAGTACGCCAGCCCGCGCATCGCGGAGGAGCTGA
>DASSNI010000239.1:0-6197 GCA_035701385.1 Candidatus Limnocylindria bacterium
CCTCGCCCAACCAGCTGAAGGACGCCATAGCGTTCACCGTCCTGGTGCTGGTGCTCATCTTCCGCCCGGCCGGCTTCCTTGGCCGCAAGGAGAACGTGTGAGCTCATGAGCAGCCTGGTGCGGCGGTCACTGTTCGCGGGCCTGGTGGCCGGCATCGCCTGCCTGCACGTCGGGCTGGTGGGCATGATCAACACCTTCCAGGAGCGCCAGCTGCTTGAGCTGGGCGACATCATCGACGGCGGCGGCGTGGCCCTTGGCTCGCTGATGCCGATGCTGGCCATCCTGCTGATCGCCAACCGGGCCGCGGCCATCCGAGCGGTGGACATCGACCAGCCCCCGCCATCCGTCGCAGAACGCCTGATCAGCGGCGCGGTGGTGGGAGCCATCGCCGGCATCGTCCTGGTCGGGCTGGCACTCGTATCTTCCTCGGGCTTCATCGGCTCCATGTTCGTGAACGCCAGGAACCCGCTGGCGCAGATCCTGTGGCTCGGCATGGATGCCACCGCCGGCTCCGCCATGGTGTTCATCCTCAGCGTGGTGGTCGGCGTGGCCGGCGCCGCGCTGCACGTGCTGCCGTCGCTCGTGTCACGGGCCACGGTGGTGGCGCTGCTGGTCGTCCTGCTGGTGGCGCTGCTGGAGCCCTTCCTGTCGGTCATCATGCGCAACCTCGAGCTGGACTTCGTCGAGGATTTCGTCTACGAGCGCGGCGCGCTGACCCTGCCCGCCGCCGTCGTGCTGGCGGTCCTGACCGCCGCCATCGTGTGGGCGGCGCGAAGCGGCGGGACGCTGCGCGAGAGGACCGCCGCCCTGGCCGATGGCGGTCGTGGTGGCGTGGCCCGCTGGGTGCTGCTCGGCGTGGCGATGGCGGTGCTGCTGGTCCTGCCGAACGTGGTCGGGCGCCGGCTCTCCGACGTGCTGACCCAGGTCGGCCTGTTCGTGCTGCTGGGCCTGGGCCTGAACATCGTCATCGGCTTCGCCGGCCTGCTCGACCTGGGCTACGTCGCCTTCTACGCGGTGGGCGCCTACACGGTCGCCGTGCTGACCTCCCCCGGCTCGCCGGCGTTCTCGCCGGAGCTGCCGTTCTGGGCATCTCTGCCGTTCGTCATCATTATCGCCGTCACCATCGGCCTCATGATCGGCGCGCCGGTGCTGCGGCTGCGCGGCGACTACCTAGCCATCGTCACGCTGGGCTTCGGCGAGATCGCCCGCATCCTGGTGGGCTCCGCCTGGCTGCAGCCATACCTCGGCGGCGCGCAGGGCATCACCGCCATCCCGCCGGCCGAGCCATTCCAACGCGCGCCGGAGTCGGTCTACTACCCGATCCTTGCGTTCTGCGTGGTCGCCGCCCTGGCGGCCATTGCGCTGGCCAACTCGAGGGTGGGCCGTGCCTGGAATGCCATGCGCGAGGACGAGGGCGCCGCGGAGGCATCGGGCATCAACACCGTGCGCTACAAGCTGCTGGCGTTCGCCATGGGCGCCGCCTTCGGCTGCATTGCCGGCGCGTTCTTCAGCGCCAAGATCGGCACCATCTTCCCGGACAGCTTCAGCATCCTGATCAGCATCAACACGCTGGCGCTCATCATCCTGGGCGGCATGGGCAACATCGCCGGCGTGGTGGTCGGTGCGCTGGTGCTGGTGGGCCTGCCGGAGCTGCTGCGTGAGTTCGCCGAGTACCGGCTGCTGATCTACGGCGCCGTGCTGGTGACGATGATGCTGCTGCGACCCGAGGGACTTCTGCCCTCCCGCCAGCGGCAGGCGGAGCTGCACGAGGGCGCCGAGGAAGAGGAGGGCGAGGGCGAGCAGCCGCACACGCCCACCACCCGCGAGCCGCGCGAGGCGAGCATCACGCCATGACCGAGACCCAGGCCGCTCCCATGACCGCCGCGACCGACGACGCCATCCTGCGCGCCGACAAGGTCACCATCCGCTTCGGCGGCCTGGTGGCCAACCGCGACATCGACTTCGTGGTGCCGCGCGGCCGGATCGTGTCGCTCATCGGCCCCAACGGCGCCGGCAAGACGACCTTCTTCAACCAGATGACCGGCCTGCTGACGCCGACCAGCGGCAACATCGAGTTCGAGGGCGAGTCGATCATCGGGCTCAGCCCGCACGACATCGTGGAGCGCGGCATCGGCCGCACCTTCCAGAACATCCGGCTGTTCGGCGCCATGACGGTGCTGGCCAACGTGATGGTCGGCCGCCACGTGCGGATGAGCGCGCCGTGGTGGGGCTCGCTGCTGAAGCTGCCCAGCGTGCGCGCCGAGGAGGAGGCAACCCGGCAGCGGGCGCGCGAGCTGCTGGAGCTGGTGGGCCTGCGCCGTCGGGTGGAGCAGCAGTGGGCCAAGAACCTGCCGTACGGCGACCAGCGCCGCCTGGAGATCGCCCGCGCCCTGGCCTCCGACCCGAAGCTCCTCCTGCTGGACGAGCCGACCGCCGGCATGAACCCCGGCGAAACGGCGCAGATGACCAAGCTCATCGGGCGGCTGCGCGACGAGCTGAACCTGTCGGTCCTGCTGATCGAGCACGACATGAAGGTGGTCATGGGCGTCAGCGAGGAGATCACCGTCCTGGACCACGGAGAGAAGATCGCCTACGGCACACCGGAGCAGGTGCGCGCCAACCCGAAGGTCATCGAGGCCTACCTGGGCAAGGGAGCGGCTTCCGCATGACCCAGGACGAGATGCCGATGGCGCCGCCGGTCGACGAAACGTCGCCGGCCGCCGCTGCCGCCGCCACGCCCGAGGGCGAGCTGCTGCTCGAGCTGAACGAGGTGCACACCTTCTACGGCAACATCGAGGCGCTGAAGGGCATCTCGCTGGAGGTGAACCGCGGCGAGATCGTGACCCTCATCGGCTCCAACGGCGCCGGCAAGACCACCACCCTGCGCACCATCAGCGGCACGCACCGGCCGCGGCGCGGCACGGTGACGCTGGCGGGGACCCCCATCCACGAGATGCCGCCGCACCAGATCGTGGCTCGCGGCCTCGGCCACTCACCGGAGGGTCGGCGCGTCTTCAGCCGCATGACGGTCTTCGAGAACCTGCAGATGGGCGCCTTCAGCCGCCGCGGCGAGTCGATCGACGCCGATATCGAGCGCGTCTTCGAGCTCTTCCCGCGCCTCCGCGAGCGGCGATCGCAGAAGGCCGGCACCCTGTCCGGCGGCGAGCAGCAGATGCTGGCCATGGGCCGCGCGCTGATGGCACGTCCCACGCTGCTGCTGCTCGACGAGCCGTCGATGGGCCTGAGCCCGATCCTGACCGAGCAGATCTTCGCGATCATCAGCGACATCAACACCCAGGGGACGACCGTGCTGCTCGTGGAGCAGAATGCCCAGATGGCACTCCAGATCGCCCACCGCGGCTATGTGCTGCAGAGCGGCAAGATCATCCTGGCCGATACCGCCGCCAACCTGGCGGCCAACCAGCAGGTGCGCCAGGCCTACCTGGGCGAGATCTGACCCCTCGCGCATGACCTCCGGCGACCGCCCGCCACGCCGTCCCGTGGACTATCGGCCCGACCTTCGCCCCATCCTGATCCTGGCCGGGCTGCTGGTCGCCGTGGTCCTCGGCTGGTGGATCCTCTCCCCGCTGATCCTGCCGCCTGCCCGGTGAGCCCCAGCGTCCCCATGGTGGCGTGCCGATGACGCGTCGCGCTGCGCTGGTGGCGGTGATGGCCGGCGGCCTGCTGCTGCTGGCGGGATCGTTCCTCGACGGGTGGATCACCCACCAGCGCGAGGTGCGCGGCGAGGGTTACCGGCTGGTGACGACCCTCATGTCGGCCTGGCGCTCGCCGGTCTCCCCGGTGCTGCCGATTGGGATCGCCAGCGGGGTGTTCGCCACGGTTGCCGCGGCGGCGGCGCTGCTTGTGCCCGTCACCGAGCGCCTCAGCTGGCGAGCGATCCAGGTGGCGGCTGCCGCCAGCGCCGGGGCTCTGGCCGTCGTCGCCGCGCAACTCGTGCCGCTGGGGCAGGACGGCCGAACCTCCAGCGTGGACCTGTATCCCGCCTGGGCCGCGTTCGCCGGGCTGCTGCTGACGGCAGCCATGCTGGCGCTGGCGTGGTGGGCGCTGCGGCCGGCCCTGACCGCCACCGGCGCGCGCCGCATGGCGGTCGTGGTGGCAGCCCTCGGCCTGGTGATCGCGGCGGTCGCCGTCGCCGGGCGCCAGGTTAGCCTGCTTGCCGCCAACCCGACGGGCGAGCACTGGTCGGACGGCACCTACGTCCGGCCGGCCACCGGCGACCAGCCCGAGGAGACGCTGGTCATCAGCGACGGGCACTTCCAGGTCGGCGACCGCTGGAGCGGCACGTGGTCCGGCAAGGGGCTGAGCATCATCATCGAGGACGACCCGGCCTGCCCCGAGGCGCGCGGCGCATACCACGCCCACGACGAGGGACCGGATGGTGCGGACCTGCGCTTCGTGGCGCTGCTCGACCGCTGCGCGGACGGCGAGCGGCAGCAGGACCTGGAGACCGGCATCTGGGAGCGCCAGGACTAGCCGGGCCGCGGCCCGCATCGAGGGCGGTCTACGGGCAGGGGACCACTTCGGTCCACACCGGGTCGTCGGCGTAGCGGGTGGTGTAGTAGGCGGCGTGGCACGGCCCGGCCAGTCCCAGCAAGTCCCGCGTCAGCGCCAACCTGCCCAGGTCCTCCATTTCGAAGGTGTTCGACGGCGGTCCCTCGGCGAGCCGCTCCGTCCCCCACCTCGCGCAGGCGGCGTCGTCCAGGCCGGCGCCCGCGGCGCACTCGATCGCCACGCCCGACGCGCCTCCGCCGCTGCCCGTGGCCCGCGCCGGCAGCCGAAGGGCGAGGAAGACGACGGCCGCGACGAGCACCACGACGGCCACCAGCATCACTCCCGCCCGACGCGCGGTCATCACGCGCTCAGTACCGGCGCGGCACGCCGAAGCCGCTGCCCGCGCCGTACAGCAGCAGGGCCACGCCGACGGCAGCCACCGCCAAACCCGGTGAGTTCTGCGGCAGCGGCAGGAAGCCGAGCTGCCACAGCTCCCAGGTGCGGAAGCCCAGCGCGCCGGCCGCGGCCACGCCGAGGACGAGGTAGGACCACGGGGCGTCCAGCACGAATCCCCAGCGACCGCGCATGTAGCCGACGTCCAGCAGCAGCAGGGTGACGATGGCCGCGGCGAAGATCACCAGGCCCGGCCCCTCCAGGCCAATCCCCATGGCCGCCGGCACGGCGATGCCGTCCACCACCTCCCCGCCGGCCCGCCACCAGGGCAGGAAGCCGGCGACGATCATCAGCAGGCTGCCGAGCAGGATCGGCAGCCGATAGCGCCGTGGCGCTCCCTCGGCCACCGCTCGTCCTTACCCCTCGGGTCCAGCGCCGCCGTACACCGAGGGCCGCAGGACGCCGATGTACGGCAGGTTGCGGTAGCGCTCGTCGTAGTCCAGGCCGTAGCCGATCACGAAGCGGTCCGGGATGGTGAAGCCGCGGTAGTCGATCTGGATATCGGCCAGCCGCCGCGCCGGCTTGTCCAGCAGGCAGCAGATGGTCACCGACGAGGGGCTGCGGTCGCGCAGGTACTTCAGCAGGTAGTTCAGGGTCAGGCCGGTGTCGATGATGTCCTCGACCACGATCACGTCGCGCCCGGTGATCGGCCCCGAGAGGTCCTTCAGGATGCGCACCTGGCCGCTCGACTCGGTCGAGGCGCCGTAGCTGGACAGCTCCATCAGGTCGACGCTGAGCGGCACCGGCATCGAGCGCACCAGGTCCGACAGGAAGATGAACGAGCCCTTCAGCACGCTGACCAGCACCGGGAAGCGGCCGGCGTAGTCGGTGGCCAGCTGCATGCCCAGCTCGGCCACGCGCTCGCGGATCTGCTCTTCGCTGAGGAGGATCTCCTCCACGTCATCGTGCATGGTCGGAATCGTGGTTGCCGTGCCTGCCGAGTCCATGATGCTGGGTCAGTCCTCCACGGGGCGGTCGTTCAGCGGCCCGTTGCCGTTCATGGCGGCGACATCGGCCAGGAAGTCCAGGCGTCCGTACTTCACCATCAGCGCCCGGAAATCACGGGCGTAGAACAGCTTCACCCTGACCTCCGGGTAGAGCTGGCGCAGCCATCGCAGCTTGCGGTTCTTCTTGCGAACCAGCGACTGCTTCAGCGTCGTCAGCTCCAGGTACAGGTCGACCTCGGGCAAGTAGAAATCCGGCGAAAACGACTCGACGACCGCGCCGGCGGC
>DASSNI010000240.1:0-2578 GCA_035701385.1 Candidatus Limnocylindria bacterium
CTGAGCGCCGCGGATCGGGTGATGCGCGCATTCATGTGCAGCAGGAAAGCGGCGTACAGGTCCAGAGAAGGGCTCGCTGCCACGAGCCGTTCGTTCTGACCGGCCCATACGTGGGGAACCAGCTGCGCGAAGAAGCTGACCACGTCCGTGGCAAGCCGGTCCGGTCGCTGGCTGTGCCCACCCAGTCGCAGGATCGGCGCGGACGACCGGAAGATGAACAGGCGCGCCCCGTCGCCGACGGATTCGCCGCTCAGCTCGCCACCGAAGGCGGCGAACGTGTTGTGAGCGCCGAACCGATCGACCAGCCGGATCTGTCCCCAGCTGAAATCGCGCACGAAGGGGACGGCGGAGCACCGATCGAGCTCCACGGGGCGCCCCCTACCCGACGAGGTCGTCCAGTAGTCGATGCGCTCGGCGTCGAAGTGGCGTCTCGTCGGAGCGTCGTGGATGGCGACCATCAGGCACGAATCGGCCGTCGATCCAGGCCAGGCGGCGGAGCGAAATGCGACGAAGCCCACGCCGGCCATGAGTCGCGCGGCCGCCTCCACGCCAATCGGTGGATCGTCGATCGACTCGGGCGCCGGGACCTCGGCCTGCAGCATCGCGTCGCTCGGTTCGAGGCCGCCGGCCGCGAGACACCGCGGCCGGCTCATCGAATGTGCCTCAGCGAACGATGACCACGTTCGCGTCGGCGTGGGTGGCCACGTGCTCGGAGACGCTTCCCTCGAGCACCCGGCCAATGGGGCCAAGTCCGCGTGAGCCGACCACGATGGTGTCGTAGCCGCCCTCCTCGGCCACTTCCTCGATGGTGCGTGCCGGATCGCCGAACGGCTCATGGAGCAGCGGCTCGATGCCCTCCTTCATGAACTCCGCGCGGGCGAGCTGCAGCTGCTCGTCGTGGACGGGCCGGTCATCCCACGGATCGACCGGGACGCGACCGGGATGCACTGGCACCACGCTGACGATGCCCACCACCGCGTCGAACGCCTTGGCGAGCTCCACCGTCTGGCGCAGCGCTGCCTCGGCGCCCACGGTGCCGTCATATGCCAGCAGGATCTTCTTCATGTCACACCTCTCACGTCCTGGCCGGTGGTCGCCGGGGAGACGGCCACCGGCCGGCTCGGAGTCAGACCGGGCGAGCGGCGTACGTGCCGCCAACGCTGTACCGCGCGACGATGTCGACGATTCCGCCGAGCACGATCGCGCCAATCAGCGCCGGCACCAGGTACAGCCCATCGAACGCGGGGCCCCAGGTGCTCAGCGTGCCGAACGCCTCGCTGCCCAACCATCCGCCCACCAGTGCGGCTGCGCCGGTGATCACCCAGTCGTAGCCGAACCCCGGCCTGCCAATGAACTGGGCGACGACGCCGATGACCAGCGCGCCAGCGACCAGCAGCAGGGCGGGAGCCAGGTCCATGCCTACGGACCATCCAAAGGGCTCGAGCATCTCAGCTCACCTCCTCTTCTGGTGCTCCCCGAGCACCAACCGAAGGCTGCGCGCGAGGCGAGGAGTATCGGAAGGTCCAGAAGTCGCCTTGAACCGTGCCCTTTGCACCGATCGGCGTGTGCCTCTCAGGCGTCCAGGTGAAACAGGCTCCGCGCCTGGTGGCGCAGCTCGTCGCGGAAGTCTGGATGCGCGATGCCGATCAGGGCATGCGCGCGCTCCCGGATGCTGCGCCCGAACAGCTCGGCCACGCCGTATTCCGTGACGACCGTGCGGACGTGGGCTCGGCTGGTCACCACGCCGGCACCCTCCGGCAGCACCGGGCAGATGCGGGACACCGTCCCGCCTGCCGCCGTGGACGGGAGCGCGATGATGGCGCGTCCCTCAGGTGCCAGCGCGGCACCGCGCATGAAGTCCATCTGGCCCCCGACGCCCGAGTAGAAGCGGGTGCCGATGGAGTCCGCCGCCACCTGCCCGGTGAGGTCCACGGAGATCGCCGAGTTGATGGCGGCCATGCGCCGGAAGCGGCGAATCACCGATGTGTCGTTCGTGTAGTCGACCGGGCGCATCTCCACCATCGGGTTGTCGTTCACGAAGTCGTACAGCCGCCGGCTGCCCATCAGGAAGGTGGTGACGATCTTCCCGCGGTTGATCTCCTTCGCCGCGCCGGTGAGGGCGCCGGCCTCGACCAGGTCCAGGACCACGTCGGTGAACAGCTCGGTGTGGGCGCCCAGGTCTCGCTTGCCGCGCAACGCCAGGCCGACCGCGGCCGGAATGGAGCCGATGCCCATCTGGATGGTTGCCTCGTCGGGCACCAGCTCGGCCACGTACTCGCCGATGCGCCGCTCCACGTCGCCGATGGGCGCGTCCAGGTGCTCGTACGGCTGCTGGTCCACCTCCACCGCCAGGTCGATCTCCGATACATGCACGAAGCTGTCGCCCAGCGTCCGGGGCACCGCCGCGTTCAGCTGGGCGATGACCACCTTCGCGGACCGCACGCCGGCCAGCGCCGCATCCACCGAGGTGCCGAGCGAGCAGAAGCCGTGCGCGTCCGGCGGCGTGACGTTGACCAGTGCCGCGTCCAGCGGCAGCACGCCGCTGCCGAACAGCTCCGGCACGTCCGAGAGAAATACG
>DASSNI010000241.1:0-2148 GCA_035701385.1 Candidatus Limnocylindria bacterium
GGCGGCCGATGCGACGGTTACCTCGAGCACCGGCGGCGATGCCCAGACGGTGCCGCAGTGCGTGGCGCAGGTCGTCGACTTCCCGATGGCCGATCCGTTCATCCTCTCCATCGACAACAACCCGGTCATCGATTCGAGCACGCTGGAGGGCGGGACGCCGGGCGGCGGGAATGCGACGCTCTTGGCGCAGGTCACCATTGGCAACGACGGAACGCCGAAGATCGACAAGCAGCCGTACGCCGGGCGCGAGGGTGGGCTGGCGCCGCCCTCCAGGCTGTTCGTGGAATCGAGCTGCGCTGGGCAGGCGCCGCCCAAGGCCAGCTGAGGTTCGGGGCGCCGGCGCGGCAAGGTGGCGCCGGCGCCGGCGCCACCTGATCAGCCGACCGGCGCCGCCTCGCGCGCGGGGTAGCGCTGCTCGACATACTCGTCGAGGATGGCGAGGAATCGCGGCACGATGTCGTCTCCGCGCAGGGTGGTCCGCAGCTGCCCGTCGACGAAGACCGGCGCAACCGGCTCTTCGAACGTGCCGGGCAGGCTGATGCCGATATCGGCGTGCTTCGACTCGCCCGGGCCGTTGACCACGCAGCCCATCACCGCCACGCGGAGATCCTCCACGCCGGGATGCGCGTCGCGCCAGACAGGCATCTGCTCACGGAGGTAGTTCGTGATGTCGCGCGCCATCTCCTGGAAGAAGGTGCTGGTGGTGCGGCCGCAGCCCGGGCAGGCGCTCACCTGCGGCGTGAAGCTGCGCAGCCCCATCGACTGGAGTACCTGCTGCGCGACGAGCACCTCCTCGGTCCGCTCGGCACCCGGTGAGGGAGTGAGCGACACGCGAATCGTGTCGCCGATGCCGCGCTGCAGCAGGATGGCCAGCCCGGCGGTCGATGTGACGATCCCCTTCATGCCCATTCCGGCCTCGGTCAGGCCGAGGTGCAGCGCGTAGTCGCAGCGTTCGGCAAGGCGGGTGTAGACCTCCACCAGGTCCTGCACGCCGCTCACCTTGGCGGAGAGCAGGATGCGGTCGTGGGGCTGCCCCGTCTCCTCGGCCAGGGCCGCGGAGCGCAGGGCGGACTGGACCATCGCCTCGATCATGACCTCGCGGCTGTCGACCGGATTCGGCGACGCGGCGTTGGCGTCCATGAGCTCGGTCAGCAGCTGCTGGTCCAGCGATCCCCAGTTGACGCCGATGCGCACCGGCTTGCCGTTGGCGATGGCCACCTCGACGATTCGCGAGAAGTTCTCGTCGTGATGCTTGCCGCCCACGTTGCCCGGATTGATCCGATACTTCGCCAGGGCCGCTGCGGCGGCGGGGTATTTCGTCAGCAGCAGGTGACCGTTGTAGTGAAAGTCGCCGATCAGCGGCACGCCCACGCCCAGACGGTCCAGCTTCTCGCGGATGTGCGGCACTGCCGCCGCTGCCGCGTCGTTGTTGACCGTGATGCGGACCAGCTCCGAGCCTGCGTGGGCGAGCTGCGCGACCTGGATGGCCGTGGCGTCCGGATCGGCCGTGTCGGTGTTCGTCATGGACTGCACGACGATCGGATGGTCGCTGCCGACGAGGACTCCGCCGATATCGACGCTGGGGGTACTGCGACGAGGACTCACGGATCTGATAGTAGGGGCTCCACGCTCGAAATGCTCGCCGGCGCCCATCCGGGCACGCCGCGTGCATCTGGCCTGACGCGATGAGCCTGTTCGCAGCTACGCATCCCGGTCACACATCGGCCCGTGGCGGCCGGCCCCGCCATGCCGTGTGGGTCGTCGAGGATGAGCCGGCGGCAGCTGAGCTGGCCGCCGACCTGTGCGAGGGCTCGAACGTCGATGCGAGCCTCTTCCGCTCGGCGTTGCCCTTCCTGCGCGCGTTCCGCGAGGTCGAGCCGCCCGCCGCCGTGGTGCTGGACTGGCGCCTGGAGCACGAGCTGTCGGCCGCGCTCTTCATGGCCACTCGTCACCGGTTTCCGGGGCTGCCGGTCGTCTACTGGACCGGGAGTGACGCCGCATCGCTGCCGGCCATGATCCGCGACGACCCGCTCACCATCATCGTCGACAAGGCAGGCGGGGCGAGCGCTTTCGAGAACGGCCTGCGCTGGGCGCTGGAACGCCGCCCGGACAGCGCCACCCTCTCGAACGGCTGACGGCCGCTGCCGT
>DASSNI010000242.1:0-4089 GCA_035701385.1 Candidatus Limnocylindria bacterium
CGCTGGATCAACGACGGGCGGCTGCCCGCCACGCGCGTTGGCGGGCGCATGCGCGTGTCGCGTTCGTCGCTCGGCGTCGTGGCGGCGGGATCGCCAGCTCCGATGGCTTTACGGCGAATCGGCGCCGTGCTGATTGCGAACCGGGGTGAGATCGCCGTGCGCGTGGCCCGCACCGTGCGCCGGCTCGGCATGCGGGCCATCGGCATCCATGCGCCGGACGACCGTCCGCCGCAGGGCATGGACCTGGTTATGCCGGTCTCGGGCTACCTCGACGGCAACGCCATCCTGGACGCGGCCCGGGGCGCCGGGGCCGATGCCATCCACCCCGGCTACGGCTTCCTGGCGGAGAACCCGGCCTTTGCCGCAGCGGTGGCCGATGCCGGCCTGGCCTGGATCGGCCCGCCGGCCAACGCCATCCGCGCTATGGGCGACAAGGCGGCGGCCCGCCGCACCGCAGCGCGGCTGGGCGTGCCGGTGCTGCCCGGCTACGACGGCGCCGAGCAGGACGATGCGCGCCTGCTGGCCGAGGCGGAGCGGGTCGGCTTCCCGCTGCTGGTCAAGCCATCCGCCGGTGGCGGCGGAAAAGGCATGCGCGTCGTGCGCGCGGAGGCTGACCTGCCCGATGCACTGGCCGCAGCCCGTCGCGAGGCGGCCCGCTCGTTCGGCGATGACCGGCTGATCCTTGAGCGCCTGCTGGAGGGCCCGCGCCACGTCGAGGTCCAGCTGCTGCTCGACGCGGCGGGCAATGGCGTGCATCTCGGCGAGCGGGACTGCTCGGCGCAGCGGCGCAACCAGAAGGTCATCGAGGAGGCTCCGGGCCCCGGGGTGGACCCCGAGCTGCGCGAGGCGATGGGCGCGGCCGCCCTGTCCGTGGCCGGCGCCGCGGGCTACGTGGGCGCCGGCACGGTCGAGTTCCTGGTCGACGGGACAGGCGCCTTTCACTTCCTCGAGATGAACACCCGCCTGCAGGTCGAGCATCCGGTCACTGAGGCAGTCACCCGCCGGGACCTGGTGGCCGACCAGCTGCGCATCGCCGCCGGCGAGCCGCTGGGCCTGCGGCAGGCGGACGTGACGCTGCGGGGCCACGCCTTCGAGGCACGCCTGTACGCGGAGGATCCCGAGGCCGGATTCCTGCCGGCGTCAGGTCGCGTGGTCGACCTGCGCTGGCCGGACGGCGTGCGGATCGACACCGCCCTGCTCACCGGCGACCTGGTGACGGACCGCTATGACCCGATGCTGGCCAAGCTCATCGTCCACGGTCCCGACCGCTCGTCCGCCCTGGCCCACCTGGCCGATGCGCTCGACGCGACACGACTCCTGGGCGTGCGGACAAACCTGCGTTTCCTGCGCTGGCTGGTGCGGCAGGCGCCAATGCGCGACGGTGACATGCGGACGGACACGATCGACGGGCTGGACCTTCCCCACCCGCCCGTGGCCGATGAGGCGGCATGGCAGGCGGCTGCCGCGGCACTGCTCGATCGGGCGGGATCGGCGGCCTGGGGTGGCGGCTGGCGCCTGAATGGCCCGCCCCTCCTGCGGCTAATGCACGAGGGCGCAGAGCGCAGCGTGGCACTGGCAGGCGATTCCTCCTCCACCACCGCGGTTGAGCCGGACGGCGGGCAGGTCCACGTCGACGTGGAGGGGCAGTCACTCGAGTTCGGGCTCGCGCCGCCGCCGACCGTGGAAGAGGCCGTTCGCCACGCGGCGGCGCTGCAGGGCGGGGTCGCCAGGCTCACCGCGCCGATGCCCGGGCGCGTGGTCGCGGTGCGAATGACGGAGGGCGCATCGGTGCTGGAGCACGCCACCGTGGTCGTCCTGGAGGCCATGAAGATGGAGCACGCCGTGGTGGCGCCGATGGCCGGCGTCGTCCGGCGCCTGGAGGTGCGCGAGGGCGAGCAGGTCGCCCGCGGGCAGCTGCTGGCCGAGGTGGAGGCCGCTCCGGCGGAGGATGCCGGTCCTGGCGCACCTAGAATCGGGCAGTGAGCGCCGTCGACGTCCGCATCTACGAGGTCGGCCCGCGTGACGGCCTGCAGGCGGAAAGCACGGTGGTGGCCACCGCCGACAAGCTGCGCTTCATCGAGCTGCTGGTGGCTGCCGGGCTGCGCGAGATCGAGGCCACGAGCTTCGTGTCGCCGAAGGCCATCCCGCAGCTGGCCGACGCCGAGGGGCTGATGGCGGGCCTGGATCGGCAACCGGGTGTCCGCTATCCGGTGCTGGTGCCGAACGCGCGCGGCCTGGAGCGGGCCGTGGGCGCGCAGGTGGACGCCATCTGCCTGTTCACGGCGGCCACCGAGTCGTACGTGCAGCACAACATCGGCATGGGGATCGAGGAATCGCTGGCGACCTTCGAGCCGATCGCGGCCGAGGCGCGCCGGCGCGGCTGGTGGCTGCGGGCCTACGTCAGCACCGCGTTCGGTTGCCCGTACGAGGGCGAGGTCGACGCGGCGGCGGTGGTGCGGGTCAGTGAGCGGCTGCTGGCCATGGGCGTCGACGAGCTGTCGGTGAGCGACACGGTCGGCGTGGCTGCCCCAGCGGATGTGGAGCGGGTGCTGGGCGCCCTGCGCGCCGAGGGCATCGGGCCAGACGTCATCGCGCTCCACTTCCACGACACGCGCGGCACGGCGCTGGCCAACGTGATGGCCGCACTCGGGCGGGGGATCACGGCCTTCGACGCCTCGACGGGCGGCACCGGCGGCTCGCCGTTCGCGCCGGGCGCGGCCGGCAACCTGGCCACCGAGGACCTCGTCTACCTGCTCGACCGCCAGGGGCTGCGCCATGGCGTGGACCTCGCGGCGCTGCTGGAGGCCGGCCGCTTCATCGGCCAGGCATTGGGCAGGCCGGAGCCCGTCAGCAAGGTCGGCCGGGCCGGCGGATGGCCGGGGTAGCATGGAGCCGATGGAACGCGAGCGGCTGCCGCTGATCCTGGATGTCGACACCGGGATCGATGACATGGTGGCGCTGCTGATCGCCGCCACCGCCCCGGAGCTCAACCTGCGGGGCGTGACCTGCGTGGCCGGCAACGTCGAGATCCACCACGTGGCCCGCAACACCGGCAAGATCCTGCAGATGGTCAAGCGCGCCGACGTGCCGGTCAGCATCGGCGCCGCGCGGCCGCTGCAACGCCGCCTCCGTACCGCGCCGGAGACCCACGGACCCACCGGCACCGGCTACGTGGAGCTGCGAGGCGAGGACCGCAAGCTGGGCAGCACCGAGTACACCCCCATTCCGGCGCCGCGCTACCTGGGCGCGCACGTGAAGCGCCACCCGGGCGAGATGACGGTGGTGGCCCTGGGTCCGCTGACCAACCTGGCGTCGGCGGAGCTGAACGGCGTCGACCTGGCCGGTGGCGCACGCCAGGTGGTCTGGATGGGCGGCACGCTGGAGGATCGCGGCAACACCACTGACACCGGGGAGTGGAACGCCTGCGTCGACCCGGAGGCCGTCGAGACCTGCCTGCGCCGCGGCGCCATCTCGCGCATCTTCCCGCTCGACGCCACGCAGGACGTGGTCTTCCGCATGGACGACCTGGCCGGCCTGCCGGAGACGCACCTGGCGGGCGTCGTTCGCGACGCGATCCGCTTCTACGTCGCCTTCCATCGCGAGGCAGACGGCATCGAGGGCTGCTACCTGCACGACCCGGTGACGCTGATCGCCTCGCTGCTGCGGCCCGACCTTGTCACCGAGAGCGCGACGGAGCGCCTGGCTTGCGACACCGGAGCCGATCCCTATGTGGCTGGCAGCCTGTACCGCGCCTCCGAGAGCGACACGCGGCCGGCGGTTGACGTCGCCATCAGCATTGACGCCGATGGCATGAAGGAGGAGCTGCTCAGCCGTCTGGCGCGCGCGGTAGCGTGAGAATCGGGTAACTGGAGGAAGGAATCATGGTCGTCCGATGGATCGCGGCCCTCGTCACCTTCGCCGTGGTTGCGGCAGTCGGCGTCGCCATCGCGGGTGGCATCCCAGAGAGCGGCGAAGCCGATCCGGTGACCTTTGCGTTCCAGCAGGTGGCGAACGTCCTGGCGCTGATCCTGGGCATCGCCCTTCTGGCAGCGATCGCCGTCTACCTGGTGATCGAGCGCATGCAGACAG
>DASSNI010000243.1:0-4869 GCA_035701385.1 Candidatus Limnocylindria bacterium
CTGGTCACGGTCAGGTTGGCGTCCAGCGCCGCGGCCAGCATCTCCCGGTAGAGGTCGATGGTGTCCAGGACGCGGACCAGGTGGTCGTACAGGTCCTGGAAGTAGGGGACCAGCGCATCGTCCACGGTCGCCATGTCGCGACGCAGCAGGGCATTGGCCACGTCCCGCAGCGGGGCGACCACGCGGCGCAGCTCGAGCAGCTCGCGTTTGATGTCGAGCACCTGGCGCAACGCCGCCGGCCCGCTGTCGGCGCCCCCGCCCACGATGCTGTCCTGCAGCCGATCGATGCGGTCGCTGAGCCGATCAAGCAGCGGGAAGTAGCCATCCGCCACGGTGTCGAGCAGGGCGTAGAGCAGCCCGCCCTGGGTGGTGGCCACCGCGTCGGGCTGCAGCTGCCATCGGCTCCTGACCTCGTCGATGGCCGGCGAGCTGCCCCAGTGCACCGTCACCAGGTAGCCCTTGCCGGCGATGAGGTGCAGCTCGCCAAGGCTGAAATCGGGGTGGCGGGCGTTGCCGTCGCCGGCCACCTCGTAGGCGACGATGACCTTGTGCTCCTGGTAGCTGTCCAGCTTCGGCCGCTGCCGACGCTTGCGCAGGTCCTCGATCGCCAGCTCGTGCAGGTTGAGCCGACCCCTCAGGAGCGACAGGTCGTCCGCGTCGGGATCGGTGAAGTCCAGCCACGCCAGGTGCTCGCCGGCCCCGAGCTGCGACAGCTCGGCATGCGACAGGTCCACCTCTTCCAGGTGGCCATCGCGGTGGCGGAGGATGCAGGTCCTGCCGGAGGGAGCCATCTGGCCGCCGAGTGTACGCGCGCCGCCTAGAGGTCCCGCAGCAGCCGGATGGCGGCGTCGCGCTCGTCCGGCGTGGCGAAGGTCATCTGCAGCTGGCTGCCATACCACCCGACCCGCAGCGCCGGGACCGAGCGCCGCAGGTAGCGCAGGGCGCCAGACTCCAGGCCTGATAGCGCTCCCAGCGCGCGTGGCACCTCCGCTGTTACCGCCTCCCCATGCCGCCTGACGGTCAGCCGCGTGCCCTGGAGTCCCCGCTCCAGGCGGCCGGGCGAAGCGTCGAGCTCCAGCGGCGAGCGACCGGGCACCGACAGCCAGCCCGAGACGGTGGCGACCACGCTCCGCGGCGCGCCATCCGGCGCGGCGCCGCCCTGGATGGCCATGCCGCCGTCCCGTGCGTCGAACACCGGGTAGCCTGCGCGGCGGCCGGCGACCAGCAGCAGGGACGCGACGATGAAGAGGATCGGCCCCAGCCACAGCCGATCGACCGGCAGGCCGGGGTCATGCTCCACCTCCGCCCGGCGCTGGACCTGCGCCCAGCCGAGCAGCAGCCGGTTCCACGGATCGTCCAGGAAGCGGCTCGTTGCGCCCTGGTCGCTCTCCTGGCGACCGACCAGCCGGACGGGAGCCGCGGTCGGCGGGTAGCCCTGCTGCACCACCGCCACGCCGCCGGCTCCGTCGGTGGCCAGGTGCAGCCAGGGGCCGACGCCGCGTCCCAGGCGCCGCGGGTCGCATGCCTCGTTCAGCGCGCAGTTCGCCACTCCGATGCCGGGGTAGTCGAGCGACAGGCGCACGAGGCTGCCATCCGGCAGTCCGGCGACGTCCCCCAGCCCGCTGGCCTTGCGGGCGTCGCGACCCACGGCCGCCTGCTCGTCGATCGCCTGCAGCCCCACCGCCTGCGCCGTGTCCGGTTCGGCGCGCTGGGCACGCATGGCGGCCAGCGCCTCGGCGACCGGCAAGTCATGGCGGACGCGCGCCAGCGTGTCGCGGCGCCCCAGCGCCAGGTCGCCGACACGCGTCCGGATCAACGCCATCTGCTGGTCGGGCAGCGCGTCGCGGATGACGAGCCAGCGGTACGTGCCGGCTGCCGGGCCGCGCTCGGTGAGCGGCGGCTCCGCCTCGAACGGCAGGTCCAGGGCGTAGCCATGGATGTCGATCAGCTGCGCGCCGCCGACCTGGCGGCGGGCGAACTCCGGAACGGTGGCGCGGGTGATGATCACCTCCGCGCCGGCCTGCAGCGCGGGCAGCAGCGTGAGCAGCGCCAGCGCCCAGACCGTGGCCGCCACCGGGTCGAAGCCGCCGGTCGCGGCCTCGCCCCAGCGCCGCAGCCGTACCCGTCGGGCCAGCACCAGTGCCCCGACCAGCGCGCCGGTGGCCACGGCAGTCGCCAGCGGCGCCGGCGCCACCAGCGGAGCCAGCCACAGGCCGGCCGCGCCGCCCAACAGCGCGCCTGCCAGGAGCAGGGCGCCCTGCAGGCCCCAGCCCGCACGAGCCACGTGGGCCACGATCGCCGGGATGCTGCCGGCCAGCAGCGCGCCGAGCGCCGCTCCACCGGCGATGGCCATCACCGGGTAGTCCCGTGACAGGCCGGCCAGCACGAACGCCACCGAGCCGGCAGCGCCCGCTGCCAGCGCCGCGAGCAGCCATGGAATGGCGGTCGCCAGCGCCGTGGACTCCCCCAGCGGGCCGAAGGCCGTGGCGAACAGCCGCTCGAGGCCGGTCGGCAGCGCGCCCAGCAGCACCCGCAGCCGGAGGCCGAGCCACCTCACTCCGCTACGGGACCGCGCGCCGGCTGGTCAGCCGGCGTCGAACGACCACCTGCCCTCGCGCCAGGTCGCGTGCAGCAGGCTCCCGTCCGGTGCCGCGCCGAAGACGTCGATGCGGCCGGGTCCCCACGAGCAGGCGGACGGATCGGAGGCCAGCTCCACGGGCAGCTGCTCCCACGGCTGCCAGCCGGCCGGCTCGTACCACCGGTGCCAGAGGCGGCCGTCCCTGCCGCGCGCGAAGAGGTCGATGCGATCCGCGCCCCACGAGCAGGCGGCCGGGTTGCCGGTCAGCTCGCCGCCGAGCGACTCCCAGCCGTGCCACGAGATGCCGTCCCAGTAGCGGTTCCACAACGCCCCGTCGGGAAAGATGCAGAAGACCTCCATCTCGTCGACATTCCAGGCCGTGACCGCGGGTGCCGAGGCGAGCCTGCCGCCGAGCGATTCCCAACCTTGCATGCGGCCAATGATGCCGCAGCGCCATCGGGCTGGCGAGGGCGTCCCGGTTATCCTGCCCGCGTGGACCGCTGGCGCACGATCATCGAGCCGTTCCGCATCAAGAGCGTGGAGCCGATCCGGCTCACCACCGTCGAGGAGCGGGAGCGCCGGCTGCAGGAGTCGGGCTACAACCTCTTCAACCTGCATGCCGATGACGTCCTGATCGACCTGCTGACCGACTCCGGGACCGGAGCCATGTCAGCCGAGCAGTGGGCCGGCATGCAGCGCGGCGACGAGAGCTACGCCGGCTCGCCGTCCTGGTTCCGCTTCCTGGAGAGCGTGCGCGAGCTGTTCCCGTTCAAGCACGTGATCCCCACCCACCAGGGGCGCGCCGCCGAGAAGATCCTGTTCGGCGTGGTCGGCGGCCCGGGCAGGGTGGTGCCGAACAACACGCACTTCGACACCACCCGCGCGAACATCGAGTTCACGGGCGCCGAAGCGGTGGATCTGGTCATCTCCGAAGGGCGCAGCCCATCAGCCATCCATCCGTTCAAGGGCAACATGGATGTCGAGGCGCTGGACGCCTTCATCCGCGAGCGCGGTGTCGAGCACATCCCGCTGGTGATGGTCACGGTGACGAACAACTCGGGCGGCGGCCAGCCGGTCAGCCTGGAGAACCTGCGCGCGGTGCGCGCGGTGTGTGACCGATACGGACTGCCGCTGTTCCTGGACGCGTGCCGCTTCGCCGAGAACGCCTGGTTCATCAAGCAGCGCGAGCCCGGTCAGGCCGACCGGTCCATCCCGGACATCGTGCGCGAGATGGCTTCACTGGCCGATGGCATGACCATGAGCGCCAAGAAGGACGCCATCGTGAACATCGGCGGCTGGCTGGCCATGAACGACGACGCGTGGGCGGAGCAGGCCCGCAACCTGGAGATCCTGACCGAGGGCTTCCCGACCTACGGCGGCATGGCGGGACGCGACCTGGACGCCATTGCCCAGGGCCTGCGCGAGGTGATCGACGAGGACTACCTGCGCTATCGCATCCGCTCCACGGCGTACCTGGGCGAGGCACTGGTCGAGGCCGGCGTGCCGTGCGTGCAGCCGATCGGCGGGCACGCGGTGTACCTGGATGCGGCCGCACTGCTGCCTCACATCCGGCCCCTGGAGTATCCCGGGCAGGCGCTGGCCGTGGCGCTCTACCGCGAGGGCGGCATCCGCGGCTGCGAGATCGGCTCCGTCATGTTCGGCCAGCACCCCGACGGGTCGGAGACGCCGGCGCCGATGGAGCTGGTCCGCCTCGCCATCCCACGGCGCGTCTACACCCAGTCGCACATCGACTACGTCATCGAGGTGGTGCGCTGGGTGGCGGAGCGCGCGGGCGAGCTGCGCGGCATGCGCATCACCGAGCAGCCGGCCCAGCTGCGGCACTTCACCGCGCGGTTCGAGCCGCTGTAGGGCCGTTGCCAGTCCGGATTGCCAGGGGCCGGCGCCTCGAGGAGGTGGAGCCGGGCTGGCTGGTCGCCCGGGCCGCCGCCTTCCCGAGCGTCACGCTGGACGTGGGCGCCGGCGACGGGCGCTTCGCGCTCCAGCGCGCAGCGGAGCACCCCCACGAGCTGGTCGTCGCCATGGACTCCAGCCACGACGGCATGCGCGAGTCGTCGTCCCGAGCGGCCCGCTCACCGCAGCGCGGCGGCCTGGACAACGTCATTTTCGTGGTCGCCGCGCTCGAGGCGGCGCCCCTCGAGCTGAATGGCCTGGCGTCCCTCGTCACCGTCCACTTCCCGTGGGGCACGCTGCTGGACGCGGCCATCGGGCGGGACAGAGCCGGCGCCGCGCACCTGGCAGCGATGGCCGCGCCCGGCGGCCTGCTGCGCCTC
>DASSNI010000244.1:0-2060 GCA_035701385.1 Candidatus Limnocylindria bacterium
TGAAGGTCAGGATGGTGAGGCCGATGGTCGTCGCCAGGAAGATCGCCGCGCCAAGCAGCAGCTGGCCGCGGACCCAGCGACCGCCCACGCCGGCCACCAGCGCCAGCACGTTGGCGGCATCCGGCCGCCAGCCCTCGGGCAGGGCGCCGGCCACAGCATTCGGCAGCCGCTCGCGGTCCTTCAGCACGAAGAACAGCCACACCGGGATGACGACGAGGCCGACGATGAAGCCCGCGGTGCGCAGGATGGCCGAGACGGTAGGCCCGAGGATCTGGCGCAGCGCCTCCGCGAAGCCCGCCTCGGCCGAGGCGATCGACTCGTCGATGGTGGCGCGCAGGTCCGGCGGCAGCGGCAGCGACCGATACCACTCCAGGACGCCGTGCTGGAAATTCGAGATCGCCGAGCCGAGCTCCGGCAGGTGCGTCAGGAAGTCGCGCGTCTGCGCGGCGATGGGCGGGATGGCGAAGGCGATGAGCCCCCAGACCAGCGCCACGACGCCCGCGTAGCTGATCAGGATCCCGCCCCAGCGCGGGATGCCGCGCCGCTGCAGCCAGCTCACGATCGGGTCCAGGATGAAGGCCAGCGCGACGCCGATGAAGAAGGCCGGCAGCGCGCCGCGCGCCGACCACAGCAGCCACGCGACCAGCACCAGCACGGCCAGGACGAACAGTCCCAGCCGATGCCGTCGCAGGGCGTCGAGGAGAGGCGCCATTCCGATCCACGGTACCATCAGGTGCTCATGACCGGACGAAGCACGACCGACGGCTCACCGCGCCAGCGCTGGCAGATCCTGTTCGCGCGGCGCGAGCCTGCCCTGCGCCTGCGACAGGCCGAGCTGCTGGCCGAGTTCGAGCGCGCGTTCCGCGAGGCGGGCCTGCCGCTCTCCCAGACGAACGCCGAGCGGCCACGCTCTCGGCTGAAGTTCGCGGCCAACCTGCCCGTAGGCGTCGAGCTGCGCGGCGAGGTGCTGGAGGTGTACCTGGACGAGCTGACCCCCATCGGCAAGATCCAGGCGGCCACCGAGCTGCTCCCCGAGGGGCTGGAGATCGTCGACGCGCGCGAGGTGTGGCACGGCTTCCCGTCCGCTGCCTCGCAGCTGCGCGCCGCCGAGTACGAGGTGGAGGTGCGCGCGCGCGGCGACGCCAGCCTGAGCAGCGACGAGCTGCGCGGCGCCGTGGTGCGGCTGCTGGCCGCCGAGAAGCTCCCCGGCAAGCGGCGCCGAGGTGAGTCCGAGCGTCGCTCTGACTCCGGCGAGCGGGACCTGCGGCCGTACATCGAGGACGTGGAGGTCATCGAGGTCGACGAGTCGGCGCGCACGGCGAAGCTGCGCATGGTGCTGCGGCTGGATCCCAGCGGGGCCGGCCGGCCGGAGGACGTGGTGGCGGCGCTGGACCTCCCGGTGGCGCCGGGACCGGCGGTCCGCACCAGGCTCCTCTTCGTTGACACTCCCCCCATCGCCCGGTAGACTCCTCGCCCCGCGGGATGATCGTCGGCCTGTGTCGCCGTGCCCGTGAACTCGATGAATTTCAGCGTGTTGGAGAAGCCATGTTTGCCGTGGTGAGCAGCGGCGGAAAGCAGTACCGGGTCGAGCCCGGCAGCACGGTCGTGATCGATCGCCTGTCCGAGGAGCCCGGTGCCTCGATCACCTTCGACCGCGTGCTCCTCATCGGCGATGGCGACGAGACCACGGTCGGCACCCCGCTGGTCAGCGGTGCGACGGTGAGCGGCACCGTCCTGGGCGAGGAGCTCGGGCCGAAGCTCGTCATCTTCAAGTTCAAGCAGAAGGTCAAGTACCGCCGCCGCACCGGCCATCGGCAGCACCTGACGCGCGTGCGCATCGACGAGATCAGCGCGGACGGCAAGTCGAAGGCTCGGCCGGCAGCCAAGCCGAAGGCAGAGCCAGAGGCGGCCGCAGCCGACGAGGCTCCGGCCGAAACAGCTGCGGAGGCGCCGGCCAAGCCGAAGCGCCGCAGCGCGGCAAAGGCACCGGCTGCGGCAAAGGCACCCGCTGCGGCCGAGACATCGGCTCCGGATGAAGCGCCAGCCGAGCCCAAGCGCCG
>DASSNI010000245.1:0-5046 GCA_035701385.1 Candidatus Limnocylindria bacterium
CCCTGGATGCGGTCGCGGAGCATGCGCGCGGGCCGCTGGGCGACGACGTATGGGGCACGGACGACGACGAGCTGGCCGCGGTCACGCTCGTGGCGCTGGCCCGCGCCGGCTGCGCCACGGTCGCGAGCTGGGAGGCGGACACCGGCGGAGCGCTGCTGGCCGCGCTGGCAGCCGCCCCGGCAATGGACGGAGCGGCGCGGTACCTGGGCGGCGTGCTGGACGGCGGCGGATCGGCGCCGGCGCCGGTTGCCGACGCGTGCCTTCAGCTCTCGCTGCTGCCGCAGGACGCCCACGGTCGCAGCCGCGTCCGGGTGGCGCTGAGCGGCGGCCACGTCGCGCTGCCTACTGCCGAGCTGCGGATCCACGGCAGCGGGCCGCAGCGCCTGCGCCGCGCGGCCTTCGCCGCGCTGGACCACGTGCGGCGCAGCGTCTGAAGCTTCCTGCGGCTCCCCGCTACCAGTTGCCGATGAGGCGAGCGGCCGCCGGCCGAATGTGCAGTTCCCAGCGCTCCGCCACGCCCAGCAGGTCACCATCGGCCTGGAGGGGCAGCTGGGCCGGCGGCGTGGCGATCACCTCCACGCGGGTGGCGGACACCGGCCGCGCGGCCGGACTGCGACGCGTGACCCAGCGCGCGGTCTCCAGCGCGAAGGCGGGCAGCGGCCCGCCGTAAACGCGCAGCGTGAGCCGCCCATCGGTCGCCGAGGCGCCCGGGTTGACCAGCAGCCCGCGCCCGAACCAGGGCGTAGTGCCGGCCACCAGCATCGTCATTGGCCCCTCGTGCACGATCGCTCCATCTGCGATGACCGTCGCCTGGGGCCGGTTCACCAGGTCTCCCAGCGAGCGGGCGACGGCCGTCGCCCAGCCGATCGTGCGGCGCGCGCCACTCGCGGCGTAGCGGCCAGCCACCAGCGCATCCCAGCCGGCGCCGGCGAACAGGGCAAGTCTCCCGTCCACCTCCACGAGGTCGATGGGGCGCGCATCGCCGCGCAGCAGCACCTCCGCCAGGGCGCCGGGATCGCGCGGCAGGCGGAGCAGGTGGGCGGTGGCATTGCCGAAGCCGGCCGGGATGTAGCCGATGTCGACCTCACGCCCCACGAGCACGTTGTAGCCGACGCCCAGCGACCCGTCGCCGCCGGCGATGACCACCCGCGAGTAGCCGTCCAGGTGCTCCCGCATCCAGACGGCCAGCGTCTCGGGGTCCCGGGTGGCGGTGGTGTGCACGTCGGCGCTCAGCAGGCGCCGGGCCAGCTCGACCGTGCGGCGCGTGCGCTCCGAACCCGCCGACCCCGCCCCGTAGTTGACGAAGATGGCAGTGCCGCCGCCGCTGGCCGCGCCCGGCTGGGCTATGGCATTCCCTCCAGGATCCGCGCCGCGTCGCTCTCCTCGGTGGTCGCCACGAAGACCAGGACGCTGTCCCGCGCGTACACGTAGAGCGACTGGCCGGGCGCCGTGCCCGAGGCCGGTGCCTCGGGATCGCTGGCGCGCTCCACATGCTTGCCGCCCACCGTGGCCGGCTGCCAGCCGAGGGCGGTTCCCCGCTCGTCATTCGCGGCCTGCTGGAAGGCACTGACCAGTCGGTCGGTCGGCGCGCCATCGGCGCGGAAGATGAACACCACCGCCAGGTGACCGTCCTCGGGCGATGCCCCGAAGCCGGCGGCCACCGACACCGCGTCCGTTGATACGCCCAGGCTCTCCAGGAATTGCTGCGTCTCCTCGGTGGCGTTGCCCGAGGCCACGAATTCGCTGCCGCTCATCGATAGGCGTTGCAGCGAGATGCCGTCGACCTCTTCCGGGATGAGCGCCTGCAGCTCCTGGGGCGAGGCGGGAAACGCGCTCGGTCGTGGCGAGCCGCCGATGCCGCAGGCGGCCAGCGTGCCGAGCAGGATGAGCAGCGCCGTCATCGCGGCGCGGGATCGGGTCACGCGCGATTGGTCCTCCAGCGAAAACGGCCACCGTGGTGGCCGTCCCAGCAGGATAGCGAAGCGCTCCCGGACTGACGAATCGCCCAGGCTACGGAGCCGGCAGCGTCTGCTCCGCGCCGGGTGGATCGGTCGCCGCATCGGGGGCGACGTACGGGTCGTTCGGCGGCGGCTCGCTAACGGAGGGCAGCGGCGACTCGGCCTCCGGGTGATCCGATTGCTCGGCTGGCGCCACCGGACTGCCTGCAGGCGTCTCGCCCGGGGTTGGGGCATCCATCGATGAAATCGTGCTGGGCTCACCGCTGGCCTGCGGCGCCATCGGCTGGCAGGCGCCCAAGACCACGGAAAGGATGGCCAACGGGATGAGCGTTGCGCGCAGGGATATGCGGATCATCTCCCCCACCGTAGCGAGAATGTCCGGAAGACGCGAGTGAGGCCCCGGAAGTTCCGGAGCCCCACTCGTTCTGCGCTTGGGTCGGGTCTACTTGTTTCCGGCGTTCACCCGGATGACCGCCCAGCGGTTCTGGTTCCCGACCTTGCCGATCTGGAACGACACGCCCATGGCAACGCTGTCGTCACCCGGGAAGAGGCCGTCCACCGGCCGGCCGGTGCCGAGCACGATGGTGCTGTCACCGAACAGGTCGACACCGAACAGGTCCGTGATCAGCTCTCCTGCGGCATCGACGATCCGGGTCGAGTACCACTGGTTGTCCCGCGACGGGATGACCACCGACGCGTCGATGTCGCGGCGGAAGAGGCCAGTGTCGCGAAGCTCGAATCCTGGGTACCACGCCTTCTTGTCGGTGAACCGACTGCGGGCCTGCTGCGGATCGAACTTCGTGCAGAACAGCTGGTAGGAGTCCACCGGGGCCTCGAGGCACTCGGTGAACCGGTACGTCCGATGCTTCGCGAACGCCGCATTCGATGCCTGCGGCCGCGACTGGATGTTGTTCAAGGTCGATGTGTCGGCGATCGCCGCCGCACCCTTGCGCCGAAGCGGGTTGTAGTGCGAGTCGACCAGGAGCAGCCCGCCCTTCGAGCCGGAGCTCGGAGCAGCGAACTCGTTGACCGTCACCCAGTTCTGGTTGCCGTACTGCGTGTCGCGGTACCAGACCAGCATGCCCGGAGCGTTGTAGGCCACGCGCTGCACCGACCACTCGCCGTTGTCCAGGCGGAGGTAATCGCTGTCGTACGTGTACTTCAGGCCCAGGTCAAAGCCGTCGAAGTTCCGCCACTCAGCCAGGTAGTACTGCGCGAACTCGAACACGCCGTCGGTCATCAGCCAGCCGGCGCCGGAGGTCCCGGCGAAGGTGCCGAGCTGCTGCGTCCACCCATTGGCTCCGCCCTCGACGTCGTCCGTCCAGACGGCCGTACCGCCGTTGGTCAGGGCGAAGTCATCGGCGAACCAGCCGCTGGCCAGGAAGCCGGCGTCGGTCGCGTAGCGCAGCCGCAGCATGATGGTGCTGCCGGCGTACGGCGTGAGGTCCACGTAGTCGTGGCGCCACTCGCCGCCGGTGTCACCGCTCAGGGCGTTCTCCAGGTCACCGTAGTCGTGGAGCCGGCCGTGGCCGTCCAGGTTGGTGGTGACCACGGTGCCAGCCTCGTTGCGGACGACGAGCTGCGACCAGCTCGCGCCCCCGTCATCCGAGACCTCGACGAACCCGGCGTCCCAGACGCCGCCGCTGTCGAACTCGATGACGTAGTTGTTCCACATCCAGAACCGCAGATCAGTGCCAGCCGGCACGTCGATCGAGCGGGTGTTCTTCACGTCCGCCCAGTTCTGGTCGTTGTTGGACCACCACATGTTGGCCCCGCTGTGCGGCGCCGCCAGCGAGATGACCTTGTCCGGCAGGTTCACCCGGATGCCATCCTCGGTGCCGACCGGCGTGCGCGAGGTCTGGCCGACCTTGATGCGCTCGACGCCGTCACCGGGGTTCAGGATCTTGGGATCTGCCCAGCCAAGGACGAACTTGTCCCACAGGCCCATGTGCGCCGGGATGGCCTGGAAGATCGGCCCGGAGTGCGAGCCGGTGCTCATCAGGTCCCAGAACTCCACATCGGAGTCGCCGGCACCACTGGTGTCGTACAGGTCCGGCAGGCCGAGGTCGTGGCCGTACTCGTGGGCGAACACGCCCACGCCGGCATCCTCGGGCTGCGCGATGTAGTTGAAGACCTTCATGTCGGCGCCCGGAATGGCGTAGCCGCCGGTCGCCGGGTCCACGGCCGACGAGTGCGACCAGACCGCATACACGCCCTGGTCACCGCCGCCACCCTCCTCGCCGGAGCCGGCATGGACGATGACGAAGTGGTCGATGACGCCGTCCGGCTCGAGCAGGTCGCCGTCATGGTCGAAATCGCCCTGGTCCTCGACGTCGTAGTCGGCCCAAGGGAAGCTGGGATCCTGTTGCGCGATGATGTCGACCGCGTCGACGATCATCTGGCCGGCGCCCCGCGGGTTGTCCGGGTGCCCAGCGTCGCTGGCGCGGCCGGCGGCGCAGGTGTCGGCGGCGTACCAGCCCTCCGAGTGCGGCAGCTCGATCCAGCCGACCACGTCGCCATCGATGGCGTACGCGCCCTTCGACATCTCCTGGTACATGTTCGTCAGCGTGTAGCCGCTGATGTCGAAGCCAGGCTTGCCGTCAGGACCCCTCAGGTCCGGCCGAACGCGGTCGGTGATGCCGTCGCTGGTGAACATCATCTTCCGGTAGTGCTCGGCGTTGAAGTCTGGCACCCAGAAGGTGTTGTTGTCGGTGCCGTGGCCGACGGTAGCCGGGTCCTCCAACCCGTTGTGGAGCGGGCCGTTCAGGACGGTGCCCGCCGGCTCGGTGACGCAGTCCACGCCGGCCGTGCTGTTGATGTCGATGATCCGGCTGAACCCGGAGAAGTCGTCGTTGGCGTCCGGGTTGAACTCGACCAGGACGGTCAGCAGCCGTGCGGTCTGCATGCTGTCGGCATGCTTGAAGTCATTGGGGTTGACGCCCTGCGTCACCGCCTTCTGCTCGCCGCGAGCGAGCTGGCGGGCCGCCACCGGGAAGCCTCCCGAGTGCTTCTGCACCTGCTGTCCCCACCATCGCTGCAGGTCGTTGATCGGACCCTCTGCCAGCGCCTCGGTGGGGCGGTTCTTCGG
>DASSNI010000246.1:0-3194 GCA_035701385.1 Candidatus Limnocylindria bacterium
CATCCAGGCGTTGACCCAGTTCACCCGGCAGGCGCAGTCGGGCAGCGACTTCAAGGTGATCCTGTCCCCATGGAACGGCGCCGATTTCGGTCACCCCATCGCCGTAACCGCCTGGGACTGGCTGCTCTACCTGGACACGGCCGACATCGACCAGATCCGCGCCTTTCAGGATGACCATCCGGTGACCGATGCCCCCGAGCCCGGTGGAGGCCCCGGCCCGAACCCCGGCCAGGACGCTCGGGCGAAGGGCCTCTTCGAGGTTTGACCCTGCCCGCGCCGATCGGTCATCATTCCCGCGGGCGGCTAGCTCAACGGCAGAGCAAGTGACTCTTAATCACTAGGTTCAGGGTTCGAATCCCTGGCCGCTCACCACCTCGACCTGACCTCTCCGCCTTAGGACCGATACCTCCGCGCTGCCGTCCGGGTTGCGCCCGAGGCCCAGGTCGACGCTCCCGCGCCCCACCCGCAGGGTGCCAATGAGCACCTCGTCCATGAAGTCGGGCAGCCGCGGGTCGCGGAAGCGGACGCAGCCCGCCGGCGCATCGATCTCCATGCCGAGCGATGCCTGCAGCAGCAGGAAGATGGCACCGGCCGCCCAGGCCTGCGGTGCGCAGGCCACCGGGTAACGGGTCGGACCCTCTCCCTCGCGGCGGGTGAAGCCGCAGAACAGCTCCGGCATGCGACCCAGCTCGAAGTGGCGGCTGGCGTCGAACAGGCCGGACAGCAGGCGCACCGCATCGGCCGGGCGGCCGTATCGGGCCAGCCCAAGGCCGATCAGGCTGTTGTCGTGCGGCCAGATGGAGCCGTTGTGGTACGACATCGGGTTGTAGCGCGCCTCGCCGGCGGCCACCGTCCTGATCCCCCACCCCGAGAAGCTGGCCGCGGCCAGCAGGCCGCTTGCCAGGCGCTCCACCCGCTCCGGCAGCGCGATGCCGGTGAACAGCGCATGCCCGGCGTTCGAGGCGCGCACGCGGCAGGGCCGCTTGGCGCCGTCCAGGGCGAGCACGTAGGTACCCAGCTCGTCGTCCCAGAACTCCGCGTCGAAGCGCCCCCGCAGCTCGTCCGCCTGGGTCCGCAGCTCCGCGGCGCGGTCGCGGCGGCCGACGACGTCCGCCAGGTCCGCCGCGGCCAGGCGCGCGGCGTAGGCGTAGCCCTGCAGCTCGCACAGCGCGATCGGCGGCTCGGCCAGGGCGCCATCGGCGTGGAAGACCGAGTCGTCCGAGTCCTTCCAGCCCTGCTGCACCAGCCCCTCGTCCGCGGCGCGGGCGTACTCCAGGAAGCCGTCGCCATCGGCGTCGCCGTACCGCTCCATCCAGGCCAGCGCGCGTTCGACGTGCGGCCACAGCGCGTCGACCGACGCGCGGTCGGCGGTCCGGCGCCAGTACTCGGCGGCCAGGACGACGAACAGCGGCGTTGCGTCATGGCTGCCGTAGTAGCGGCGGAAGGGCACCTCGCCGAGCGCGGCCATCTCGCCGTGCCGCGCCTCGTGCAGGATCTTGCCCGGCTGCGCGTCGCGGGCAGCCGAGGTGCGGGTGGCCTGCGTGGAGGCGAGATAGCCGAGCACGCCGCGCGCCAGCCGGGGCGCCATCCACAGCGTCTGCAGCCCGGTCACGATCCCGTCGCGACCGAAGGGCGTGCTGAACCAGGGCACGCCAGCGTGGGGATACCAGCCGGCGGGTGTGCGGGAGGTGAGCATCGCCACATCTGCCACGCTGCGATGCAGCCAGTCGTTGAACGCCTCGTTCGAGGTGATCATGGTGGCGCTGCCGTCCATGACCAGCGCCAGCTCACGCCGCGCTGCCAGCAACGCCTGCTCGAACGGCGGCAGCGCGCGACGGCTGCGGGTCCCGCTCTCGCAGCCGACGGAGATCTCCAGCGTCCGCGCTGTGCCAGCCGGGATGTCAACGCGGAAGGTCGCCTCGCGGGCATCAATGGCCGCAGGGCGCAGGCTGAAGCCGATCCGGGTGCGTCGCAGGACGCCGTCCAGCCCGCGGTAGCGGAGCAGCACGCCGCGCTCGGTGAGCAGCGGGGCCAGGACGTCGCCCCTTCGCGGGCGCCGCATGCCCCGCACCTCGAACAGGTCCGCGAAGTCGGCCTGGTAGCGCAGCCCCAGGCGGATGCTGACCGCCTTCCTGGCGAAGTTGCGAATGACGATCCGCTCGCGATGCAGCCCGTCGGCCAGGAGCTTCGTGCGTGCCAGGTGCAGGCTGCTGTGCGGCAGCCGTGACGGCCCGCGGCCGAGATCCGGGTTGGTGAGGTCCACCGAAAGGCGCGAGTTGTCGAGCTTCGACGTAGAGCCCAGCAGCAGGGGCCGCTGGCCGGCGATGCGCAGCAGGAAGCCGGAGAGGTGTCGCGTGCCCCGGTGGTAGATGCCCTCCTCGCCGTGGCCCACCGGCCGGATGTCCCCGTGCGAATCGAAGACGGCGAAGGACTCGCCGTGCTTCAGGACGTGGTCGTGAAGGTCGACGACCTCGGACGCCGCCTGGACGTCGTATCGCTGCTCAGTCAGTCGGCCGGTTGCTGGCGTGCTCGACGCCGATGGTTGAGGTTCGCTCAAGCGGCTTGCTCTCCGAGGCGGCCTCCCAGTCTGCCACGCCCGGTCCGACCGGCGCTGTCGGCTGGCGTCGCCGGTCGTCGCCGCTCTCCCCGGTCTTGCGTTCGGCAATCAGGCGCCGATAGAGCTGCACATAGTCGGCGGCCATCCGCTCCACGTTGAAGCGCCGGCGCACCGCGTCGCGCACCCCTTCCCGAGGCAGCTCGACCACCTTCGGCAGGGCGCGCACCGCCGCCTCGACGTCCTCGACGATCACCCCGGACACGCCGTCCTCGATGACCTCCGGCACCGAGCCGCTGCGGAACGCCAGCACCGGCGTGCCGCAGGCGGCAGCCTCGATCATCACCAGGCCGAACGGCTCTGGCCAGTTGATCGGGAAGAGGAGCGCTGAGGCGCCACACAGGAACTCGGCCTTGCCATCCTCGCCGATCTCGCCCACGAACTCGATGTCGTGCTCGGCAAGCAGCGGCGCAATCGTCTCGTCGAAGTACTGCTCGTCCACGGGATCGATCTTGGCCGCGATTCGCAGCGGCAGATCGCTGCGCCGCGCGATCTCGATGGCCTCCTCGAGGCCCTTCTCCGGCGAGGTGCGTCCCAGGAAGGCGAGGTATCGGCCCTCGGACGCCGGCACATCCGGAAA
>DASSNI010000247.1:0-2603 GCA_035701385.1 Candidatus Limnocylindria bacterium
GTACAGCAGCTGGGCGTGGCCGACCTCGTCCTGGATCTTGCTGGTCAGCGCCAGCTTCCGCTTGAGCGTGGGGGCGCGGAGGGTCCACTCGCGCTCCGGGAGCACGCCCATCAGCTCGCTGTTGGCGTGCATCTCAACGAACTTCAGCACCGCGGCGCGGTAATCGTCCGGCATCCAGTCATCCGCCTCCACCTTGCCGCCGCCCATGACGTGGGCGTAGAAGGCTTCCGCCTGCGGATCGCTGGCGGTCTGCGTGCTCTCGGCCATGGTTCAAGGGTACCGCATCGCCGATGCCACGGCGCCAATTCAGCCGGGTGGCAGCAGCTCCAGCGTCGTCGGCAGGTTGGCCTCGGCCAGCATGCCGCGCAGCCCCGATGCGTACGCGTATTTGCGCCGCAGCGCCTCCGAGCACGCCGCGATGCGCTCAGCGTCGCCGGCGGCTTCCACTCGCGCCTCGATCCGCTGCCCGTCGGCCAGGATCGCCACGTTTCCCGCGGCGGTCGCCTCGCGGTACCAGCGGCTGCCCGGGCCAAGATACGTTCGGACGAAGCCTCGGCCCTCGTCATCCACGACCACCCAGATGGTCGTGCGGTGCGGCGGCACGTCGGGTGCCGGCCGCGTCTCGATCTCGACCTCCTGGGTGTCGCGCAGCAGGGCCAGCACATCGGCCGGCAGGCGATCAGTCATGCGGTGCCTGCTTCAGTGGGCGGTGCCACGCCTCGTAGGCAGCCCCGCGGTCGAGCGCCACGGTCGGGGTGCCGTCCCGCAGCGTCACCTCGGTGCGCGGCACGTACAGGTCCACCGGCAGCAGTCCGCTCGTCCGCACCAGCAGGTAGTCGGCGAAGACGGCATCGACCGTGCCGATCCGCCGGCCGTCCGGTCCCCGCAGGCCCACGCCGCGCGGGATCTCGGGAAGGGCCGTGGCTTCGTCAGGCACGCGCGTACCCTAGCCCACCGCGACCTGCAGGGCGCCCGGCAGCACGCCGACCTCCACCGGAAGCACCCCCAGCGGCTCGCCGTCCAGGTGGACACGAGTCCCGTCCTCGCCGGTGATGGTGAGCCGATGCACCCGCAGCAGCTCGACCAGCGGATGGTCCACATGTTTGGCCCGATAGATCCCGGGCAGCTGCTGCAGCGCACCCAGCCGCGAGATGTTGCCCACCAGGCAGACGTCCAGGACGCCATCGCTGATCGATGCCGACGGGCAGATCTGCATCCCGCCGCCGTAGTACGGCCCGTTCGCGAAGGCGATGAACAGGAAGCGCCCCTCGATGCGTCGCGCGCCGTCCGGCCCGTCGATCTCCACCTGCAGCGCGCGGTTGGCGTGGCGGCGCAGCACGTTCAGCGTCGACAGGAAGTAGCCGGCGCGACCGCGCTGCCAACGCGCCCGGGGGCCTGCCATGGTGTGTGCGACATCGGCGTCGAAGCCTGTGCCGCCCGCAGCGACGAATGCCCGTTCTCGCCCGTTGGCGCGTGCCGTCCCGAGGTCCAGCGGCGTCAGTTGGCCGCCGAGCGCCACGCTCAGCGCGGCCATGGGGTTGAGGGGAATGGCCAGGCTGCGCGACAGGTCGTTGCCACTGCCGGCGGGCACCACCCCCAGGCTCGGTCGGTCGGCGGCGTCGATCGCGATGAGCCCGTTCACGACCTCCTGCATGGTGCCGTCCCCACCCACCGCCACCACTCGGTCATGGCCGCTCGCAGCCGCCGAGGCGGCCAGCTCCTCGGCGTGGCCGGCGGCACGCGTCTCGACCACCCGCGCGCCGACGCCGGCCGCGTTCAGCGTGGCACGGACCCGAGGCTCCAGCTGGTGGGCGCGGCCCATTCCGGCGGCCGGGTTGACGATCACGAGCGGGGAGGTGGGCGCTGGCACGCGCCGATTCTGCGCGTGCCGTCAAGCCGGTCTCGGGGCGGCGTCAGTCCACGTTCACCTGGATGGTGTGCCAACCGCGCGCGCCGTCGGGTGGCGGCCGCGTCACGCGATCGGTCTGCACCTCGCCGGTGCCGTCGGTGGCCCGCACGCGAAGCGTGTGCGAGCCGGCGGTGGCGTCCCAGCGGTACAGCCACTGCACCCATGTCGCATCGGAGATCGGCGTCGACAGTTCGGCCCCCGCCCACTGGCCGTCGTCGACCTGGACCTCCACCCGCCCGATGCCGCGGTCCGGCGCCCAGGCCACGCCGGCGATCGGCTGCATGCCCGCCGCCAGCCGCGCGCCGTAGTTCGGGACGTCGATCCGCGACTGCGTGAGGATCGGCGCCTCCTTGGCCCAGCCGAGCGGGACCCAGTACCCGTCGAAGTCCTCCAGGGTGGTCAGCCGGATGTGGGTGAGCCACTTCGTGGCCGAGACGTAGCCGAAGAGGCCAGGGACGATGAGCCGTGCCGGGAAGCCGTGCTGCACGGGCAGCGCCTCGCCATTCATGGCAACCGCCACCATCGCCTCCCGGTCCGGCGCGTCGAGCCACGCCGTGGGGAAGCCGGCCGTGAAGCCGGTGTCGCGCGACTCCCCCACCACCTGAGTGGCGCCCTGCTGGACCCCGGCGCGGTCGAACAGCTCGCGCAGCCGCACGCCCCGCCACAGCGCGTTGCCCACCAGCCGCCCGCCGAC
>DASSNI010000248.1:0-15745 GCA_035701385.1 Candidatus Limnocylindria bacterium
ACCTGGAGATCGCCGCCGGACCCGGCGACGCAGCGCTGCTCAGCCGCCTGGAGCAGGCGGCCGGCGGCCTGGCGCACCAGGACCGGGAGAACGGCACGCTGCAGGTCACCGTCCACGTGCGCAGCGCGCGCGACTTCGTGCCCATGGCCTTCGACGCAGCGCGGGCCGAAAACTCGGCCATCAAGCACGTCGAGGTCGTGCCGGTGACGCTGGAGGACGTGTTCATCAGCCTTACCGGAAGGGCGCTGCGCGAATGAGCCGCCACCTCCCCACTCGCGCCGACCTGATGGCCGACCTGCGCGCCTTCGGCGCCGCGGGCATGAAGGAATGGCGGCTGCTGCGCCGCTACCCGAGCATGTTCCTGGGCTTCCTGTTCTGGCCGATTGCGCTGCCGCTGGCGTACGTGTACCAGGCGCAGGCCTACTCGGGTGGGCAGCAGGCCGCGTCGGACGCCTTCGCGGCGCGCGCCGGCACGACCGAGGTCGCCGCCTTCCTCTTCTTGGGCTGGGCGGCATACATGTGGATCAGCATGATCCTGTGGGGTCCCGGCACGTCGCTTCGCAACGAACAGGTGCGCGGCTCGCTGGAGGCGCTGTTCATGACGCCGGTCAGCCGCCTGGTGATCCTGTTCGGCCCGGTGGTCTCGCAGGTGGTGTGGGCCATCTGGATGTTCGCCGTGGTCGGCGGCGCGCTGACGCTGTTCTTCGGCTTTCGCCTGTCGGTGCTGGAGGCGATGCGCGCGCTGGGCATCATCCTGGTCGCGGTGCCGGCGCTGTACGGCCTGGGGGCGCTGTTCGCGGCCGTGGTGCTGCGCTTCGGCGAGGTCGGCGCCCTGGTGCAGACAGTGCGCGGCATCTTCACCGTCTTCTGCGGCATGACCTTCCCGATCATCATCCTGCCCGAATGGGCCAGGGGCGTGGCGCTGGCGCTGCCGCCCACCTACCTGATCGGCGACCTGCGGCAGGTGCTCCTCGCCGGAGCGGACCTCGCGTCGCTGATCCCCGAGCTGGCCGTGCTGCTGACGCTGGGCATCGGCCTGTGCGGCTTGGCGGTGGTGGCATTCCGGCGCACCGAGCGCTACGCGCGGCGCGGCGGCAGCCTGGCGCAATACTGAGGACGCACCGATGACGAACGAGCTTCGCGCAGCCTGGGCCGTCGCCCGCAAGGAGCTGCTGATCGCTCGCCGCTACCCGCTGCAGCTGGTAACGGAGGTGCTGCAGCCGCTCTACCAGTTCCTGCTGCCCAGCCTGCTGCTGGGCGCCACGTTCTACGTGGGTGGCCGGGCCATCGGCCTGGAGGCCTCTGCCGGGACCGATGACCTGGCGGGATTCCTGTTCATCGGCATCATCGTGGCCGGCGTGGTGGCTGCCGCCTTCTGGGACATGGCGTTCGGTCTCAAGCGCGAGATGGACTCGGGGACCCTGGAGCCGATGTGGCTGACGCCCACGCGGCCGGACACCACCGTGCTGGGGCGTGCCATCTCCGGAATGATCGTGAACTCGGTGGCCAGCATCATCCTGATCGCCGCCGGCGTCATCTTCTTCGGCGCGGCGCTGGGTGGGGCGCTGCTGCCCGCCGTGCCGGTGCTGCTGCTGGCCACGATCAGCATGGTGGGCGTGGGCTACATGGTGGCCGCCGGCGTGCTGATGATCCGCGAGCCGAACTTCATGGTCGACGCCACCAACTTCGTCTTCTCGACGCTGTCGGGCGTCGCCTTCCCCATCGTGGTGCTGCCGTTGTTCCTGCAGCCGATCGCCTACGCGCTGCCCACGACCTACGCCGTCGACCTCATCCGCCACTACGCGCTCGAGACACGGCCGCTGCTCGATCCGGGGCTGGAGTGGGCGGTGCTGGTCGCCTTCGCGGTGGGGACGGTGGCCGTCGGCCGCTGGCTGTTCCTGCGCACCGAGCATCGCATGCGGGTCCGGGGCACCACCGGACAGCACTGAGCCCGAACCGGCGGCGGCGGCGACGTCAAGCGCCGCCGCCGCACCTCAGCCCACGCCGTGGTCCACGGCGTGCAGCACAATACGCGGCGAATGCAGAGAAACCAGCCTGAGCGCCCACCGGGCGGGAAGCGGGTCGACCCGCTGCTCGAGGTTCGCGAGAAGAAGCGCGGCCAGCGGCCCGGCGACTCGTACGTGCGCATCGTGCGTCCCTTCGAGGACGAGTTCGAGCGCGGCGACGAGGGCACCCTCATCGCCTCCGAGAAGACGATCCTGGAACGCCGCGGCTGGCACGCCGCGCTGCGAGGGCTGCGCACCTTCCTGATCGGCCGGCCGATCTCCACCGAGCACGAGGAGCACGAGCGCCTGACCAAGGTCAAGGCGCTGGCCGTGTTCAGCAGCGACAACATCAGCTCATCGGCCTATGGCCCCGAGGAGATCATGCGGGTGCTGGCCTTGGCCGGCACCGGCGCGCTGTTCCTCACCTGGCAGCTGGCCGCGCTGATCATCGTGATGCTGGCCATCGTGACCATCAGCTACCGGCAGACCATCAAGGCCTACCCGATGGGCGCCAGCAGCTACATCGTGGCAAGCGACAACCTGGGCGACCGGATGGGCATCCTGGCCGCGTCCGCCCTGCTCATCGGCTACGTCGTGACGGTGGCCGTCTCGGTTTCGGCCGGCGTGCTGGCCATGACCTCGATCATCCCGGAGCTGTTCGCCTGGCGGGTGTACATCGGCGTGGCGCTGGTGGCGCTGCTGATGCTCGGCAACCTGCGCGGCATTCGCGAGTCCGGCACGCTCTTCATGGCGCCGACCTACCTGTACACCGCCATCATGCTGGTCATCATCGGCTGGGGATTGGCCCAGACCCTGGCCGGAACGCTGCAGCCGTTCACGGCGCCGCAGGAGTGGATCGATCACCTCGAGGCCAACGGCCAGGTGCTGGGCCTGTTCCTCATCCTGCGTGCCTTCAGCCAGGGCGCGGTGGCGCTGACCGGCGTGGAGGCCATCAGCGATGGCGTGCCGGCCTTCAAGCCGCCGGAATGGAAGAACGCCCGCACCACGCTGACCTGGGCCGCGCTGATCTTCGGGATCCTGTTCCTGGGGATCGCCTACCTGTCGACCACGATCGGCATCGTGCCCGATCCGGACGAGGAGCAGACGGTGCTGAGCCTGATGGTGCGCCAGATCGCCGGCTCAGGCCCGATCCTGATCGTGGCGCAGGTGGCCACCGCCCTGCTGCTGGTGCTGGCTGCCAACACGAGCTTCGCCGACTTCCCGCGGCTCTCCTCGTTCCTGGCGCGCGACGGCTTCCTGCCGCGCCAGTTCGCCTTCCGCGGCGAGCGGCTGGCCTTCACCACCGGCATCCTGGCGCTGTCCGGCATGGCGGCGCTGCTGATCGTCATGTTCCAGGCCAAGGTCTCCGGCCTGATCCCGCTCTACACGCTGGGCGTGTTCATCGCCTTCACCCTGTCCCAGACCGGCATGATGGTCCGCTGGCTGCGCCGCCACGAGCCGGGCTGGCAGCGAGGCGCCTTCATCAACGGGCTCGGCGCGGCGACCACCGGCGTGGTGATGCTGGTGGTGGGCAGCAGCAACTTCCTGCAGGGCTCGTGGCTCGTCATCGTGCTGGTCCCGCTGCTGATGCTGCTGCTGTCCGGCATCCGCCGCCACTACCGCTCCCTGGATGACAGGCTCGCGCTGGAGCGCATCCCGGAGGGCAAGGAGGTGGCGCAGGACCCGATTGTGATCGTGCCGGTGGCGCGCCTGGACCGCACCGCCCGCCAGGCCATCGCCTTCGCCAACTCGATCAGCGAGAACGCCACCGCCGTGCACATCACCAACAACCCCGAGTCCGCCGCCGAGCTGCGCGAGCGCTGGCCGGACTGGGCGGGCAAGACCGAGCTGGTGGTGGTCGAGTCGCCGTATCGCGCGCTGGTGGGGCCGCTCCTGCGCTACATGGATGCGCTGCAGGCGCAGGATCCAGGGCGCCCGGTGCTGGTGGTGCTCTCCGAGGTGGTGCCGCGCCACTGGTGGGAGAACTTCCTGCACAACCAGACCGCGCTGCGGCTGAAGCTGCGCCTCTTCAGCCGGCCGAATACCATCGTGGCCGACGTCCCGTACCATCTTCCGGAGACGCGCACCTAGTCCCACGCCGGCTTCCCTCTCCTCGCCCCGTGCCGATATTTCGGCGTAGTCCGGCCGTCGGCGGCCCTTCGTGGGCGTGTTTGCCGATATTTCGGGATACCCGGAGCGTGGACGGTTGCAAACATGCCGCTGCAAGCACGCAGTAGCCCGCCATTTCGGCACTCCGCTACACGCTTCTCGCCGATATTCCGGCGCGGCCCGCGCCCTTGCCGCAGACGCGCCGTAACCCCTCCCGTAGCAGCCCACGACTGTGCACGCCCCGCCCGTCCCGGGTGCCGTGGAACTCGCACGACCACCGAGGGAGGTCCCATGCGTACCCGCATCTCGTCAACGCTTCTCCCGGCCGTCCTCGGCCTGCTGGCCAGCCTGATGCTGGCCTCCGCGGCCGTCGCCGCCGAGACGACCCTCACCGCGCAGCTGGCGAACGGCGGCGAAGGTGACGAGGACGGCAGCGGCTCGGCCACCATCACCATCGACCCCGACACCGGTGAGGTGTGCTGGGACCTGTCGGTCGAGAACATCGCCGATGTGACGGCCTCGCACATCCACGTGGGCGCCGAGGGCGAGTCCGGCGACGTGGTCGTCCCGCTCGACGTCGACGGCTTCAGCGGCAGCAGCGCTGACTGCGCCGATGCATCGGATGCCGACCTGGACGCCATCTTGGCCGATCCGGCCGGCTACTACGTCAACATCCACACCGAGGACTTCCCGGCCGGCGCGATCCGCGGTCAGCTGACCGCCGAGAACCCGGACACGGCAATGGCGCTGCCGAGCTCCTCGCCGCTGGCACCGGCCGGCCTCGCGCTGATGCTGCTGGCCCTGGCGCTCACCGTCCGCGTGGCCGTGGGCCGGCTGCGCTGACCACACTCCCCTGGGTCGGGGGAACCGGAGCGGAGGTCCTTCCGTCGGGCCTCCGCTCTCGCGTGTCTAGGCCACGAACTCCAGGATGTTGACGACGTAGATGCCGTAGGCGTGCACCGCCACGCCCAGCGCCACGGCGGCGATGAGCCACCCCGATGCCCGCTCGCGGTACGCCCAGCCGAGCAGCACCATCAGGATCGGCGCCGCATCCAGGATGAAGCGGTAGCCGAACTGTGCGAATCCCCACGAGCCATGGGTGATGTCCGGCAGCAGGACCAGCAGCACGCTGAGCATGGCCACCGGCACCAGCGGCTCCACCCTTCGGACACGCCAGGCGTTCACCGACCAGAAGTAGAACGGCGCGCTGAGGGTGAGCGACAGGCCGGTGAGGTTCGGCATCAGGTACGGGAACGTGTCGCGCCAGTCGAAGCTCTGCAGGAAGATCGCGTACAGGTGCCGCGGGACATAGAGCGGGCTGGTGAGCCCGTAGCGGAACCAGGGCTCATCGGTCACCACCCCGGTGTCACCCGACGGGATGCGGGCGTAGCCGAAGTCGATAGGCGAGCCGAAGCGCGCCATGTTGTAGGCCGCGATCAGCAGTGCCGGTACCGCGATGCCGGCCAGCAGCCAGGCGTGCGCGCGCGTCGGGCGCCATCGGCCAGCGTAGAGCGCCAGGAACAGCGGCAGGCTGAAAGCCATGGGCAGGCGGGAACCGGCGGCCAGCGCCAGGCACAGGCCGGCCAGCACCGGCCAGCGGCGGGTTGCCCCCACGTGGAGGGCCAGCAGCAGGAAGAAGACGGCAACCACCTGCGCCCAGTGATGGGTTCCCGACATGCCGGCCACCCACCAGTGGGTGGTGAACGCGAAGCCGATGGTCAGCAGCTGCCTTGGCGCGAAGGCGACGCCGATACGCCCCAGCAGCCAGTACACCAGCGCCACGTTGGCCGCCCCGAGCACCGCGCCATTGATCGCCGAGTCGAGCTCTCCGGTGCCCGATGCCTGCGTGAGCCAGACGAAGGGCACCAGCACGACCGCCGGGATCGGCGGGAAGGGCGAGTACTGGGCGCCCGTGCCGTCGTTGACGGGGATCAGCTCCAGCCATGGCCGGTCCACCGCGATGGAGATGCGGCCGCTGGCGAACGCCTCGGCGAGATGGGTGAAGGAGTCCGGCGGGTTCGCCGGACCGGTGATCCAGTAGGCCGAGAAGGCCAGCATGGTGATGACCACGCCGGCCAGCAGGTCCGGCGCGGTAATGCGCTCGATCAGCGACGACTGGTCGGGAGCCTGTGGTCGGCCGTCGTCGATCGGCTCGGAGGCGGCGGTCACGCGCGGATGATGCCCGATGGAAGATGTGGCGCGCCCGGCAGGATTTGAACCCGCGACCTGATGGTCCGAAGCCACCCGCTCTGTCCACTGAGCTACGGGCGCACGACATGCTGCGGCGCGGACCATGCTACCGACAGCGGACCCCCACCGCCAAACGAGCGCGGGACAATGGCCAGGTGGATCGTACTGAAGGACATGCCGACTTCCGAATCTGGCCGCCGGTTGCCGTCGGCGCACCGTGGGTGGTCGGCTGGCTCGTGACACTGGGAATCGGCGACCCGGTGAGCCTGGGCGGCTGGCGGGTGCCGCTCGGAACAGGCCTCGTCGTGTTCTTCATTGCCTGGAACGGCTGGGCGCTGTGGCTGTTCGCCAGGCATCGGACCGGGCTGCTGCCGGGACAGGCCACGGAAACGATCATCGAAGAGGGGCCGTTCCGCGTCTCGCGCAATCCGCTGTACCTGGGCCTGCTGGCGCTCTACGTGGGGCTCGGGCTGCTCACACCGTCGTTCTGGGCGCTGCTCCTGTTCCCGGCTGCCGTGGTGCTCGTCCTCTGGGGCGCGATCGTGCCCGAAGAGCGATACCTGCGCGAACGGTTCGGCACGCAGTACGAGGCATACACGCGTCGCGTTCGCCGCTGGCTGTAGCCCCACGGCCGCGGCGTGACCGCAAAGGCGTATCGGCGCTAGTCTGGCGAGCGGGGTTTGTGTCTGCCAACACGGAGAGCTTCATGCGCGTCACGGTCCAACCCGAGCAGATCCAGTCCGCCTTCGAGGCGGTGAAGGACGACCCGTCCTTCGACGAGAGCCGCGGCCTCTGGGAGCGTGGCCGGCCACCGGTCGAGATGATCCAGGCCATGTGCCTGCGCCCGGAGATCCTCCGCGCGTTCGCCGGATTCGGTGGCGCTGTCTATCCCGGCGGGCTGCTGGAGCGACGGGTCAAGGAGCTGGTGATCATCACCGCCTCCGACACGAACGACTGCCAGTTCTGCGTGAACTCGCATTGCGACCTCGTGGACATCGCCGACATCGTCCAGGAGCCGCTGGCGGTGATCGAGCACCCGGAGTCGCTCGCGCCGCGCGAGCGAGTCGCCATCGCCTACACGCGCGCTGTCATGGCCGATTCCAACCACGTGCCCGCATCGCTGCAGCAGGAGCTGCACGACAACTTCACCGATCCCGAGGTCGTGGAGCTCACGTTCCTCATCGGCTACATCAACATGCTCAACCTGTTCAACAATGCGCTCGGCGTGCGCTACCACGGCGACTACGGCCTGCTGCGTCAGGCGGCAGGCTGACGCGAGGGGCCGGGACGATGGTCCGGCTTGCGGCTGGGACCCAGCGCGGGGCTAAGGTCCACCCATGCCCGGACTTCCAGAGACCCTCACCATCTCGGCACTGCTGGCCGCCACGCTGGAGTACGCGATCCTGCTCCGCCACCGCGAGGACCAGCGACGGGCTGAGCGCTTCAATGACTTCGCGGAACGCCTGGGCCACCAGGCGCTGCAGCGGATGCGGCTGCTCGACCGCGGACGGCCGGCGCGGCACTGGGCCAGCTTCGGCACCCGCTTCCGCTGAAGCCGGCTGCTCGGTAAGCGGCTACCAGAGCGCGAGCCCGGTCAGCTCGTCAGGCGTGCGCTCGAGCTCCACGCCGGTCATCTCCCGGATGTACACCTCACTGACGAACACCGTGCAACCGCGGACGAGGTGACCCCCCAGCGTCCCGCCCTCGTGCTCGGCGAATGACGCGTGCGCGTGCAGGAACGGCTTGCCGTCACGCATGGAGATGTTCCCCACGAAGCCGCTGATCTCGTGGTGCGCGGCGCTCTCCAGCTCGACGTACCGCTTCGCATCCTGCTCGTAGTAGGCGAAGGCGGCATGGGTGACCGCCCCCACGAGGCTGACCCAGGCGGCGCGAATGCCTTCGCGACCACAGAACGACTCGATCTCGTCGACCAGGTCTGAGCCGGTGGCCAACCTGCCCACGAAGGTGCGTCCCCGCTGCGCCTCCCAGAATCGGGACTCCACGCGCGTCTCCTCTTATTCGAAATGCTTGAGCGACTCGGTGATCGAGGTGGCGGCCGCTGCCCTCGCCGGGTACAGGCCTGCCACCGATGCCACGCCGATGCCCAGTAGCACGACGGCTGCCAGCAACGCCCATGGGATGACCATGCCGGCGGCGAAATCGCCGGGCGTGGCCACGTTGACGGTGATCCAGGCGACCAAGGCGCCGATGCCGACGGCGGCCAGGCCGCCGACGGCGCCGATGATGCCGGCCTCCGCCACCACCATGGCCTGCACCTGCCCCACCGTCATGCCGTGCGACCGCAGGATGGCGATCTCCCGGCGACGTTCCAGCACGCCGACCGCCAGCGTGTTCACGATTCCCAGCCCGCCGATCAGGACTGCCAGCAGGGCCAGCACGTCGAACAGGCCGATGAGCCGGTCCAGGGAGCGCGACAGCTCGCTGGCAAGCTGCTCGGCGGTGAGGGCCTGGGCAGCCATCTCGCTCGCCTTGCGCTGCACCCCGGCGGTGAACGTGTCCTCGGGCAGGCTGCCGTCCGGCAGCAGCACCCACAGGCTGGCCTGGGTGACCCCGAACCGATCGTGGGCGTCGGCCAGCGACATGAGGATGGCCCCATCGGCGGTGCGCGTCGGCAGGGAGTAGGCCACGATGCCGGCCACCGTGAACGGCTGCCCCTCCTCGCCAGGCAGTGCCAGCTCGATGCTGTCCCCCACCGACAGGCCGCCGCGCACGGCCGTGGCCTCCGGCAGCAGGACAGCTCTACCGTCACGCAGGGCCTGGAAGGCCCGCCGCCGGCTGCCCTGCTCCAGGATCAGCGACCCTGAGTCCTGGTAGATCGTCGGGTCGATGGCCGCCACCGATGCCTCGCGCGGCGTGTCGCCGGTCAGCTGGATCACCGGGAACTCGGCGATCGGCGAGGCGACGTCCAGGCCGGCAATGTCCCCGATCGTCGGGCGGACGTTCTCGATCTCGTCCGGGAACGCGAGCCTGATGGCGTGCCCGCCCGGCAGGATCGAGTCGACCCAGTGCCGTGCCGTCTCGCGCGCCGAGGCCGACACGATGCCCAACGCCACCACCGACGCCAGGCCAATCGCCAGGGCACCGACCGTCAGGCCGGTCCGCACCGGGTCGCGACCCAGGTTCGCACGGCCCAGGAAACCCTGCGCCCCGAAGTAGGCAGCGAACGGACGGCCGATGAGCCGCGCCGCCGGCTGCAGCAGCAGCGCCACGAGGACGGCCCCGCCCAGCAGCACCGCCACCGCCAGCAGCGCGCCGGGCAGCGACGCCTGGCCACGCTGCAACGGGTAGGCGACCGCTCCCACCCCCACGCCCACGATGGCCAGGCCTGCCAACCACGGCAGGCTGCCACCCAGCGTCCGACCTGGCTGCCGCGAGGGACGCAGCGCGTCGAGCGGCGAGAGACGGGCGGCGGCCAGCGCCGGGACCAGCGCCCCTGCCACCGTCACCAGCGCCCCCAGGCCGAAGGCCAGCAGCAGCGCCCCTGGGTTGAACGGCGGGCCGGCGATGAGCAGCGCCCGCGTCGACTCCAGGAAGGCGATCATCGCGTTGGCCAGGACGACGCCGGCGGCCGCGCCCAGCAGCCCGCCGATCACCGCCAGCACCAGGCCCTGGCGCAGGAAGAGGCCGAGCACCTGCCGCGAGGTCGTGCCGGCCGCCCGCAGCAGGCCGATGTCCCGCTGCCGCTCCGCCAGCGTCATGGCCAGCGTGTTCGCCACCCCGAACGCGCCCACCGCCAACGCCACCAGGCCGAAGAGGAAGGCAAGGCCCGCGAAGCCGGCCTGCGCGCGGCCCAGCTGCCGCTCGGCGTCGTCCAGCGACTCCACGATGAACGCCTCGGGCATGGTGGCATCGAGGGCCGCCTGCACGTCCCCCTCGCGACCCTCGGCGATCTGCAGGTCGACGTACGCGACCGGCGCCGGATCCTCCAGGGCGTCGTTCAGGAAGCTGCGGTTCAGGATCATGACCGAGCCCGCTCCCAGCGCCCCGAATCCGGAGTCTCCGAGCAGGCCGACGATGTGGTTCCCCGGCACGCTCTCGCGCCGCCCGTTCAGCAGCAGCTCATCCCCCAGTCCGAAGCCGTTCTCGCGCGCCCACTCGGCGTTGACCAGCACGCCGGCCGGATCTGCCGGGTCCAGGAACGTCCCCGCCTCGAGCTCGTAGGAGCGGATGTGCTCCTCGTCGGCCACGTCGACGCCGATGAGCAGCATCACGAACTGCCGGTCCGGCTCCACGGCGACATTGGCTCCGCGCTTCTCGGAGACCGCGGCCGCGTTCAGGACGCCGGTGATGCGCCGCATCTCCCCCACCGTGCGTGGCGTGAAGCCGTCGGTCTCGAAGGCGCGGACCCGCAGCTGGGCGTTGCCCAGCAGCTCCTGGGCCGCGCGTCGCACGGCCTCGGTGGCTGCCTGGCTGGCGATCAGCGTCGCCGAGATGACGGCCACGCCCAGCGCCACGCCGGCGATGGTCAGCGCCGTGCGCAGCGGCCGCACGACCAGTCCGCGCCAGGCGATGGCGCCGAGCCGCATCGGCCCTACAGGCCCAACGTCGCCAGGCGCTCGATCAACGGCCGCGCCTCGGGATCCTGCCGCCGCCCGAGCTCGATCGACTCCAGGATCTCGCCGTCACGCACGACCATCACCCGGTCTGCGTACGCCGCCGCCCGGGCGTCGTGCGTCACCAGCACGATGGTCTGGCCCAGCCGATCGCACGAGTCCCACAGCAGGTGGAGGATCTCGCTGCCGGTCGTGTAGTCGAGGTTCCCGGTCGGCTCATCGGCCAGCAGGATGGCGGGGCTGGGTGCCAGTGCGCGCGCCAGCGCCACGCGCTGCTGCTCGCCCGCTGACAGCTGGTCTGGCCGGTGTCCTGCCTTGTCGGCAAGGCCCACCAGCTCCAGCAGCTCGTCGACGCGGTCACGGTGGTCGGCCAGCGACTCGCCGGCGATCAGGAACGGCAGCGCGACGTTCTCCGCCACGTTGAGCAGCGGGATCAGGTTGAAGAACTGGAAGACGAACCCCGTCTTCTCGCGGCGGGTCAGGGTGGCTCGCTCGTCGTCGAGCTTGCTGATGTTGACGCCGTCGATGATGACCTCGCCGCTGGTCGGCCGGTCGAGGCCACCCAGCAGGTGCAGCATCGTGGTCTTGCCGCTGCCGGAGGTGCCCATGATGGCCAGGAACTCGCCCTGCGCCACGGACAGCGATACCCCGCGCAGCGCCTCCACGGAGCCGGCACGCAGGGGATAGCGCTTGACGAGGTCGTGGGCCTCCAGGATGACCGGCACGCTTGGCAGTCTAGCCCGATGCGCCCCGCCGCCGAGGGCTGGCGGGGCGGTCGCCGCGTCTAGAGGACGAAGCCCAGCAGCGATCCCATGATGGTCTCGAACAGCCCGCGGTCCGCACTGTCGGCAGCCTGGACCCGCATGCCGCCGGCCGGTCGGGCGGCCGACGCAGAGGTCGGCGGCGGGGCATCGGCGCTGTAGGCCAGGTCACGCAGGAGGCCCGCCGCGGTGACGTCCGCGGGCGCGCTGGCGACCAGCGTAGGGCCGTCGACCGGCTTCGACGCACGCGGCGCCGAAGGGTCGTCGGTGTGCAGGCTGCGCGCGCTGCGCTGCCTGTGCTGCGGCTGGGTGGGCTGCTGGCTCGGCGCAGGGGCAGTGCCACCGCCGCCGCCACCACCGCCGCCGCCACCGCCACTCGGGGGAGGGGGTGCGGAATTGGCGGTCATGAAGAGCTCGGTGTAGAAGCGCGGGCTGCGGACCTTGCCAAGGAACTGGACGTTGTCGGCCGCGTACGCCCCCACGCCGCCGTGGGTGAAGCTCGGCTCCAGGATGTTGGCCCGGTGCCCCGGCGAGGCCATGAAGCCTTCGTGGATGGCAACCGGCGAGTCGCCATCCGAATAGCCGTTGTTCCAGCCGATGTTCTCGCCGCCCCACGAGTACTGCAGCCCGTTCAGGTCATACCAGTGGTAGACCTGGTACCCGGTGCCCTTCACCGTGTGGTCGAAATAGTCCCGCTGGACCTGGTCCTTGCTGCGCCATCGGGCCAGGCTGACGAGCGTGGAGTGCTGCTGCAGTGCCCGGCGGCCATTGTTGACGCGTGCGCCGTTCAGCAGTGAGAAGAGCGTCGACTCGGCCGCGCCCTGGTTGAAGCCGGTGGCGGACTGCGGTGTCCAGGCCAGAAGGGCGGCGGCCATCAGCGCGACGCCGGCCAGGCCGCTCGCGCGAGCGACGGTGTGGCGTGGGCTACGAAAACGAGTGGCTGGCAAGGCAACGGCTCCGTTGCGGGATCTGAACGCGGTCCTCCTCGACCTGCGCATCACGCTAGGCCTGGAACGCCGTCAGGTCAGTAGCACGGTGGTCCCGGCCGGGTACCGGTCAGACCGGGACCATGGAGCCATCCGAGGTGGCCCTTCGGCACGGCACGGGGCTTGCCGGGTGGGTGGCCATGAGCGATCCACGCAGAGACGAACAGGACGAACTGCCGCTGCCCTCCGAGGTCGGCGGGGACATGGTGGGCGAGCCTCGCGAGGGCGTCAGCGACGATCCCCTGGTGTCGATCGAGGAGGGCGTGCCGTACACGCCGCCGACCGAGCGCGTGCTCAGCGAGCCGCGGATGGCACACGGCGGCCCGGACGCGGCCGCTGCCGCGCCCGATGACGAGGAGGAGCTACGACGAGAGTCGCCGCCTGACGACCCGTCGCAGAACCTCGCCGCGCGCGCGGTCGAGGCGCTGCGGTCCTCAGAGCTTGCCTCGGGCGACAGGGTGCAGGTCGGCGCGGTCGGCACCACCCTGTACCTGCGCGGCGAGGTCGAATCGGTCGACGTCGCCGACGAGATGGTTGCGCTGCTCGGCGACGTGCCAGGCGTCGAAGAGGTGGTGGACGAGACGACCCTCGCGGCGGGCGGATAATGGCACGGCCGATGCAATCGAAAGCCGTGGGGACCGGTGAACCGGTGTCGGGCCGGGACATCCCGGGGCCCCGCCATCGGCGCCCTCGCCATGTCAGCGACATACCTGGCGACGGGCGCCGGCCACTTTCCGGGAGGAGCGCATGAGCGAGCCACAGCCGGAGCCCATGGATGAGACCTGGCCGTACGGCATGCCGTACACCGTCCATTTTCCGGACGGGGACGGAACCTCTGCCGCGGACCTCGAGCACCCTGCCCACCTGCCGCGAATCGGCGACCTGGTGGAGTACATCGACGAGCGTGGCGAGTGCCGGCGCTACCGCGTCAAAGACGTGGTGCACACCCTGCAGTCGTCCGCCGCCTATCGGCCGATCGTGGCCGAGGGAGATGCCTCGCCCCAGTCCCTGGCCCGTCCCGACGAGGATGCACAGCCGGAGCGACCCGGCGGCAGCGGACAGGTGCGGGCCGGGCTGCCCAAGGTCTTCCTGGAGGCCATCGAGGCGTCCTGACGGGCTCAGAGCGCACCTTGGCACGGTCGCTGCTGACCTGTAGCCCTCGATGGCAGCTGACCGGCCGCCCGCGGCCGGTCGCGGGCGCTTCCAGAAGACCTGCTTCCGATGTGGACGCACGGGTTCGCACGCGTTCCGGGCCACGCCCGACGGCCTGTTCGAGTGCACCACCGCCACGGCCTGCCGCGCCCGCGTGCGGCACCAGAAGGGGGCGCTGCCCGGTGGACGCGGCCGCCTGCCGCGGAATCGGGACAGCGATTCGTCGAGCGGACTGCCGGGTGTGGCCTACGTCATCGGCGAGCCGGGCGAGGAGCGGGACGAGGTAGCGGCCACCGTACGGGAGCTGACGGGACTCCACGTCGTCGAGGCGCAGCCCAACCGCCGCACGCTCGCCGCGCTCAGCGCACACAACACCAAGCTTCTCTGCATCGCGGCGGCATGCCTCATCACGCTCGGCTTCCGCAGCGAGCTCGAGCTGCGGCGTCGGCAGGCGCGACTGGGCACCGTCCCGATCGTGGTATTCGGCGGCAGCGCCGACGATTTCCAGGACCTGGCCACCGTGGCCGGCCCTGTCAGCACCTACTCTGCGGACATGCTTCGGTAACCGTCAGCGCTCGGGTGGCGCGTCCGCTTCGCGATGCCCGCCCGGCGTTTCGTCGTCGCGTCCCTGGACGCGGTCGGACGCCTTTCCCTCGCCGCTCGACTGCGTGCTGTTGGCAGCCACCCGCTCATCATCCGGCCCGACACCGCCGGGAATCGTCTCTTCCGCGTACTCCGGCCGGTTGCCGATGGTGGTGCCGCCTGCCGGCTCGCCATCCTCGTGCGAACGTCCCATTTCCCTACCTCATGCCCTTGATGATCTGGGCACGGGCATGCAGGGTTGGTGCCGGAAGAGGCGGGAGGTTGGGGTGGCCTACGGGTCTCGAACCCGTAACCTTCGGAGCCACAATCCGATGCTCTGCCGATTGAGCTAAGGCCACCACGGGCGCGCGCAGGCCGGGCGCGTGAGCGCGGCATCGGCGCAGCCCGGATCTTACACTGCCCGGCCCCGGGCTTCCCGATGCTCGACTGGTGCCCGGGTGCACCGCCAATGGCGCACGCGGCAATGTACGCCGCAAGGTTGACGCCGTAGAGTCCGGTCGTGACCCGATCCACCCGCATCGCCCTGCTCAGTGCCGCGCTCCTCGTCCTGGTGGCCGGCAGCGCCCTTGCGACCCAGCTGCCACGCAGCGCCCCGTCCGGTCCGGCAGCCGCCAGCCAGGAGGAGTCTCCCCCGACAGGCGACGAGCTGGCGCACGCGGCCGACCGGCTGCAGGCCGCAGGCATCGACGTCGACGCGGATGACGTGGCTGCCCTGGCCGCCGACTACGGGATGGGCGGCGCCGTCCGGCTGCTGGCCTGGGCAGAGCAGAACGCGGATGGGATGTCGCTCGAGGACATCCAGGCGCTGCGCGACGGCGGCGCCGGCTGGGGCCAGATCGCAAAGGACCTGGGCCTGAGCCCGGGCATCGGCAACGTCATGGGCAATGGCGGCGGCCACGGGCGCGACGACGCGCCGGGGCAGCTCAAGGACAAGCCGGCGGACGACGACGGGGACGCCGCCGAGTAACCGGCCCGGCCCGCGAAACCCACGTTCCCCACCTCCGGCCTATGCTTGGGCCGATGACCCTTTATCACCGGGAACGCTCCACTTCCCTCGACTCCCCCATCGTCGTGGCCGCCTTCGATGGCTGGGTCGACGGCGGTCGGGCCGGCACGCTGGCCGCGGATCAGCTGGCCGAGGGCGCGACGCCGCTCGCCACCTTCGACGCCGACCGCATCTACGACTACCGTGCCCGGCGGCCGACGCTCGATATCGTGGATGGCAAGCTGATGTCCCTGGAGTGGCCGGCCCTGCAGCTGGTGGCCACGCGCGTCGGCGACCGTGACCTGCTGGTCCTGACGGGCGCCGAGCCGGACTACCTGTGGCGCCAGCTGTCGACGGACGTCGTGGCGCTGGCCAAGGA
>DASSNI010000249.1:0-2090 GCA_035701385.1 Candidatus Limnocylindria bacterium
TCGAAGTGGACCTTCACCCTCAACCTGCCGTTCTTCCTCCTGGCGGCCATCTTCCCGCAGGCGCTGCTCGGCATCTTCGGCCCCGAGTTCACCGATGGCGCCACCGCGCTCGTGATCCTCGCCTTCGCCTCGCTGACCAACGCCGCCACCGGCTCGTCCGGCGCGATCCTGGACATGACCGGCCACACGCGGGTGAAGCTGCTGAACTCGACGGCCTCGGTCGGCCTGGCCATCGTGCTCAACCTGCTGCTCATTCCACCGCTGGGCGTGACCGGCGCGGCCATCGCGGCCTTCGGCTCCATCGCCACGGTGAACCTGCTTCGCGTCGCGCAGGTGGCGTGGCTGGTGCGCGTGCTCCCCTACGACCGGGAGTGGCTGAAGCCGGCCGCGGCGGGTGTCGCGGCGGGGGCAGCCGCCTGGCTGGTAGGCCTGCTGACGGCCGATGCCAGCCTGTTCGTTCGCGCGCTGACCGGTGGCGCGGCCCTGGCGGTGACCTACGCGGCCGTGCTGGTGGCGCTCGGGCTGAGCGACGACGACCGGACCATTCTCTCGCGAGCGGGGCGCCGCTTCACCCGCCGTCGCGGAGGCAAGGCCGTGGCCGCCGCCGGCGCGCAGGGGGATGTGCCGTGAGCACGGAGACCGCCGAGCCAAGGGCGCAGGCCGTGGCCGACGCCGTCTTCGTGGTGGGTGTTCACCGCAGCGGCACCACCCTGATGCGCCGCATCCTCGACGCGTCGTCGACCGTGGCGGTGTCTGGCGAGAACCACTACCTGGGCCACCTCCTGGAGCGGCAGGGCGTGCACCACGCCATTCGCCGATTCGGCGACCTGCGCGACGAGGCGACCATCGATCGCGTGGTGGCCCACCTCTACGACGAGGTCGCCGGCGATGGCGGCCTCTTCCGCTCTCCCAGCCGGCACTGGGTCTGGCTGCGCCGCAACGTGCCGCGTCAGGAGTTCCGCCAGCGGCTGCTCGACTCGGACCGCTCCGAGCGCGCCGTGTTCGACGCCCTGCTGCGGGCCTATGCCGAACGCCGTGGGAAGCAGATCATCGGCGAGAAGACGCCCGCCCACCTGCGCTACACCGACACCCTGCTGGACTGGTATCCGAAGGGCCGTGTGATCCACATGCTGCGGGACCCGCGGGCCATCTACGTGTCGGACCTGCGCCGCCGCCAGCTTGAGCCCGGCTCGCTGCCGTTCCGCCTGCTGCGCCACGTGCCGCCGCTGCTCGGCGCGGTGCTGATGGTGCAGACCACGTTGCTCTGGGCGGAGGGCCATCGCAAGCTGGCCCGCAACCGTCGCCGCTTCCCGGACCGCTACCTGGTGGTGCGCTTCGAGGACCTGGTCGCGGATCCGCGCACCGTGGTCGAGACGATCTGCCGGTTCATCGGGATTCCGTTCGAGGAGCCGATGCTGGACCAGGTGGTCGTCAGCCACGGGCACAGCGTCGGCACACCCGGGTTCGACGCCTCGGCCGCCAGCCGATGGCGCGAGCGGCTCGGCCCGGTGGCAGCCGGCTGGTTCGCCGCCTGGTTCGGGCGCCGGCTGCGCAGCCTGGGATACGACGCGTGACCAATCGCGAGATGCCGGCTGGCGCGCTGTCCCTGGTGCGCGACGTGTTCGCCCGCCTGAATGCCGATGGCGTGCGCTACTGCCACTGGAAGAGCACCTCGCGGCTCGAGCTTGCGCTGGCCGGCGGCACCGACCTTGACCTGCTGGTGGCGCGCGCCGATGCGGACCCGTTCACGACCGCCGTGCGCCAGACCGGCTTCAAGCCGTTCGTCTCGCATCCGAGCCGGCGCTACCCGGACGTGGAGGACTGGCTCGGGCATGACGATGCGAGCGGCCGGCTGGTGCATCTGCACGTCTACTACCGGCTGGTGCTGGGCGAGGACTACGTGAAGAACCACGTGCTGCCCATCGAGGACGCACTGCTGGCGACCGCGTCGCTGCGGCACGGGGTCCTGGTTCCATCGCCCGCGGCCGAGCTGGTGGTGCTCGTCATCCGCGCGCTGCTGAAGTACCGCCGGACCGACGCCCTCAAGGATGCCCTGAAGCTCGGCCGCCGTGGCGGGGTGCCGCCGGACC
>DASSNI010000250.1:0-3027 GCA_035701385.1 Candidatus Limnocylindria bacterium
GCGCGGCTCCACGAGATGGGCCTGCGGGTGGCGATGATCACCGGTGACGCGCAGTCCGTCGCCGAGTCGGTGGCGCAGCGCATCGGCATCGACGAGGTCGCGGCCCAGGTGCTGCCGGCTGACAAGGCCGATGCGGTCCGCCGCTTCCAGGAAGGCGGCGTCCGGGTGGCGATGGTCGGCGACGGCGTGAACGACGCGCCGGCGCTGGCGCAGGCGGACGTCGGCATTGCCATCGGGGCCGGCACCGACGTGGCGGTCGAGTCGGCGGGCATCGTCCTCGTGCGCGACGACCCGCGGGACGTGGCCGGGGCCATCGAGCTCAGCCGCGCCAGCTACCGCAAGATGGTCCAGAACCTTGTCTGGGCCACGGGCTACAACGCGCTGGCCATCCCGGTCGCGGCCGGCGTGCTGGCGCCGTGGAACTTCGTCCTGCCGATGAGCGTGGGCGCGCTGGTCATGAGCGTCTCGACCATCGTGGTCGCCGGCAACGCGCAGCTGCTTCGCGGGCTGAAGCTGCGGCCAGATGAGCCGGCCAGGGCATCGGCGGGCAGTCCGCAGCCTGCCTGACTAGACTCTTGGCCGTGACCGTCGAGCAGCGTCCGGACTTCGCCGGGCTGGGTGAGCTCACCGTGGTGAGCAACCCGCCGGGCCACGCGGCGCCGTCCGAGGTGATGTACCCCGGCGGACCGACGCTCGATGGCGGGCTGCTGGCCCCAGGCGACCCCATCCCGGAGAACGCCGGGCCGGGCGGTCGCCGCCCGGACTGGCTCAAGGTGCGCGTCGGCATGGGCGAGACGTACGCATCGGTCAATCGCCTGATGCGGGCCGAGGCGCTGCATACCGTGTGCGAGGAGGCCCGCTGCCCCAACCAGGGCGAGTGCTGGGCGCTCGGGACCGCGACGTTCATGGTGCTCGGCAGCGTCTGCACCCGGAATTGCGGCTTCTGCGCCATCGACACCGGCCGCCCGCCGGTCACCGACCTTGACGAGCCGCGGCGCGTGGCCGAGGCCGCGAAGCTCATGAACCTGAAGCACGCGGTGGTCACCATGGTCGCCCGCGACGACCTGCCCGATGGAGGGGCCGGCATCATCGCCGAGACCATCCGCCAGATCCGCCTCGAGTCGCCCGGGACGAGCATCGAGGTGCTGATCAGCGACCTGAACGGCCGCGAGGCCGACATCCGGACCGTGGTGGAGGCGCAGCCGGAGATCCTGAACCACAACGTGGAGACGGTCCCGCGCCTGCAGCGCCCCGTCCGGCGCCGCGCTCGCTGGGACCGCAGCGTCAGCGTCCTGACCCACGGCCGCGCGGTGGCGCGCGAGCTCGGCTTCGATGAGATGGTCACCAAGACGGGCCTGATGCTCGGCCTGGGCGAGACGTGGGACGAGGTGCTCGAGGCGATGGGGCTGCTGCGGGAGGCGGACGTCGACGTGCTGACCATCGGCCAGTACCTGCGCCCCAGCCGCCAGCACCTGCCCCTGCACAAGTACTACACCCCCGCCGAGTTCATGCAGCTGCGCCGCGTGGGCCTGGAGATGGGCTTCAGGCACGTGCAGTCGGGGCCGCTGGTACGCTCCAGCTACCATGCCGCCGAGCAGGTGCCCGGCCAGGCTGCCGCGGCCGTCTGACCTCCCGGGGCATGACTGCGTTCCGCGACATCAGCACGCCACCGCAGCCGGTGGAGCGGACGCTCCCGCGCCGGCCGCGGCGCGACCTCCCCTTCACGGCGGCCAGCGACGCGCACCCGCTGCTGGCCGCGCACGGTGGCGTGCTGACCGTCGAGCGACTCGGCACGGTCCCCTACCACCCCACCTGGGAGCTGCAGGACGAGCTGGCGCTGCAGCGCCGCGAGCGGCGCATCGGCGACCGGCTGCTGCTGCTCGAGCACTTCCCGGTGTACACCATCGGCCGTGGCGGGGACGAGGCCAACCTGTTGGCCAGCGGGGATCGGCTGCGGGAGCTGGGCGCCGAGTTCGTCCGCATCGATCGCGGCGGCGACGTCACCTTCCACGGGCCGGGGCAGCTGGTCGCCTACCCGATCGTCGAGCTGCGCGACCCGCTGGACCTGCGCCGCTACGTGCGCAGCCTGGAGGCGGCGATCATCGAGACCGCCGCCGCCTTCGGCGTGCAGGCCGGGCGCGTGGATGGCCTGACCGGGGTGTGGGTGGAGGGCCACCGCAAGCTGGCCGCCATCGGGGTGCGCGTTCGGCGCGGCATCACCACCCACGGGCTGGCGCTGAACGTGAACACGAAGCTCGCCTGGTTCGACGAGATGATCCCCTGCGGGATACGAGACAAGGACGTCACCAGCCTCGCCCGCGAGCTCGGCCAGCCGGTGCCGATGGAGGCCGTCGAGGACGCATTGGCCGTCGCGCTGGCACGTGCCCTCGGCCTGCGCCTGGCCGATGGCCTGCCCGGTGTGCACGGGCCGGCCGGCGCCAGCGAGCAGTGACCGACGACGCGCCCGTGGTCGAGCGGGGCCAGGCGGTTGCGGCCCACGCCCCACGCATCGAGGTCGGCGCCTTCTCACCCTGGAACACGAACGCCTACCTCGTCTGGGACGGCTCGTCGCCGGAGACGCTGGTGCTCGACCCCGGGATGGGCTCTGCCGACAGCCTGGTGCAGCGCGTGGCGGCCAACGGCCTGCGCGTGCACCTCATCGCCAACTCGCACGGCCACATCGATCACATCTTCGACAACGGGCCGCTGAAGCGGGCCACGCAGGCGCCGCTCGGCATCCACCCGGACGACGCGTATCGGCTCGATGGCCGCAACAACTACGGCATGCCGGTCGAGGCGACGTCCGCCGAGCGTGACCTGCGCGAGGGCGAGGCGGTGGCGGTCGGGCGGCTCACCTTCGAGGTCATGCACACGCCCGGTCACACCGAGGGCTCGGTGTGCCTGTACGAGCCCGCCCATCGGCTCCTGCTGGCCGGCGACGTGCTGTTCGCCGGGTCGTTCGGCCGCACGGACCTCCCGGGCGGCGATGACGCGGCCATGGTCGAGTCGCTGGCCCGCCTGGCACGA
>DASSNI010000251.1:0-4209 GCA_035701385.1 Candidatus Limnocylindria bacterium
ACATCAGCGAGGTCCTCGCGATGCCCGTCGCGGAAGCCCTCGAGTTCTTCGGCACCGGCGACGCGAAGACGCCGGCGGCCCGGTCGATCCTGAGCCGGATGGCCGATGTCGGCCTGGGCTACCTGCGGCTCGGCCAGCCGCTGACCACCCTCTCCGGCGGCGAGCGCCAGCGGCTGAAGCTGGCCATCCAGATGGCCACCGAGGGCGGCATCTACGTCCTGGACGAACCGACCTCCGGCCTGCACCTGGCCGATGTCGAGCAGCTGCTCCAGCTCCTCGACCGGCTGGTCGACTCGGGTAAGTCGGTGATCGTCATCGAGCACCACCTGGCGGTGATGGCCCACGCCGACTGGATCATCGACCTCGGGCCGGGCGCCGGGCATGACGGTGGCCGCGTGGTCTTCGCCGGCCTGCCGGCCGACCTCGTGGTCGCCCGCAGCACGCTCACCGGCCAGCACCTGGCCGGCTACGTCGGGCAGTCCCAGGGCTCGCCCGTGGGCTGACTCCGGCCGATTGGGGCACCATGATGACGGACGCAATCGAGGTGAGGATCATGGAATCAGAGGATCGGGTCCAGGAGTTCACGGTCAACGGCGAGCAGGTGCTGGCCAAGGTCAAGGAGCTGATCAACGAAGGCAACGTGCGGAAGCTCAGCATCAAGAACGAGGATGGGCGAACGTTGCTCGAGGTGCCGTTGACCATCGGCGTCATCGGCGCCGCGCTGCTGCCGGTGTTCGCCGCCATCGGCGCCATGGCCGCGCTGGCCACCCGCTGCACGATCGTGGTCGAGCGCGCGTCCGTGCCGCCCGCCGTGGGCGGCGACGGGGACGTCTCCGCCTGAGGGTCTAGCGAGGCACCTCGTCGGGCTCCAGCACGGCCACGATCATCCAGCGCTCGCCGGTTGCCTGCCGCATGGCGAACGTCAGCTCGAACGGCCGCTCGCCCAGGGAGCGCACCGCACCGCCGGGGTCGACGCTCTCCTCGGTCACGGTTCCGGTGCCGGCCAGCCCCAGGCTCAGGCCCGTCTGCCTTCCGAAGGGAATGAGCAGCGAGACGTGGATGGCGTCGAAGCGGTAGTGGCTGAGGGTGGTGGCCGAGCCGCCTGACGAGAGGTCGGCGAGGCGCGCCTGCATCTCCTCGAGGCGGTCGCCGTGGTTGATGGCGGCCAGCAGCTGAGGGTCGCGGCGGAGCAGCGCCTGGTTCTCGAGCTCCAGGTCCTGCGCCAGGCTGACGACCACCTGCCGGATGCCGTCGCCGGCCAGCTCATGGTCGAAGTCGGTGACGTCCGGTTCGACCGTGATGGGGGGCAGCGTCGACGGGTCGACCACCGGCTCCGGCCGGTTCAGCACTTCGGCGACGTTGGGAGCCACGGACCCCCGCGCCGGGCTGCCGGCCACGACCACCGCGGCGCCCACCAGCGCCAGGCCGGCGAGTGCCACCGCCAGGCGGGGGAGCATGCCGCGCACCGGTCCGGCGCTGGCCAGGTAGGCGCGCAGCTCGTCCGCGGCGGCCTGCGGCTCGGGGACCAGCCGGTCGACCAGGGGGCGGGCCGCACAGACCACGACAAGCCCGGCCAGCAGCCCGACCTTCGTGCCGAACTCGTCGGTCTGTGGCGCCATCAGCAGCACCGAGGCCACTGCCACCAGGAGGCCGAACACGACACGCCCCACGCGGCCGGAGGGCACGGTCTTGGGATCGGTGATCATGAAGAACAGGAAGATCAGCACCTCCGGCGAGGTGACGATCACGCGCCAGAAGTCGGCGCCGCACACCGGCGCGAAGGCCCAGTTGGCCGTCATGCAGTGGCCGGTCAGCGCCAGCAGGCCGGTGCCCGCTGCCAGCCCCAGCCAGAATGTCGCCGCCAGGGGCAGCAGCCGCAGCCGCCGGGTGATGAGCAGGCCGCCGACCGTGATCACGGCGTAGGCGGCCAGCATCCAGGGGTTGAGCGGCGCCCACCAGAAGTCCAGCGGCTCGATTCGCGAGCTGCCCAGCACCACGAAGGCCACCACCAGGCCGATGTTCGACGGGTTGAAGACGTGCGAGCCGCGGTACTTGATGACGTACTTGCTGAGCAGCGACAGGCCGGCGATGGCGGCGAACACGTACCACGCGTCGAACGTCCACGGATCGCCGGGCCGCGTGCCGACCACGCGCAGGATCAGCGCCACGCCGCTGCCGGTGAGCATCGCGCTCGCCGGCCACACGAATGCCCGCGACTGGCGGAAGGTGATCGCCACCTCCAGGATCGCGCAGGTCAGGATGGCCGCCAGGATCTGCGGCACGCTGACGCGGAAGCCCAGGCCCAGCTGTCCGAGGATGTGGACGCTGATGATCACCGCCGCCACGTGCAGCCGCGGGTCGCGGATGCTGGGCAGCACCAGCGGGTAGCTGGCGCCTCGCAGGGTCAGCGTTCGGGCGGTCATCGGCGATGGGCTCGGGGCGTCACTCGGCCCGTAGCATACGCAGCCAGGGTTCGATAGCATCCCGGCGCGAACTGGCCGCACACGGAGGCAGGGGCATGGCACGCGACGACGAACGACTGGCGCGCTCCCAGCAGGAGCCGATCATGGACGGGCTGCCGGAGGTGCCGGGCATCGGCGTCGCCATGCGGCTGACACCGGGCCTCGGCGTGCACCTGCGCGGCCTGGCGGACGAGGTGCTGGTCAACGACTTCCCCGGCGCCACCATCCAGCGTCACCAGCGCGAGATGATCGCCACCGCCGTCTCGGCGGGCAACGACTGCTTCTTCTGCATGGACTCGCACGCCGCCCACGCGGCGGCGCTGCTCGAGCGCGAGGACGCGACCCACGTGGAGCCGATGCTGGACGTCATCAAGGCCGGCTCGTCCGATGGCCTCGATCCGAAGATGCAGGCCCTGCTGCACATCGCGCGCACGGTGCGCGCGGCCCCGCTGCGCCTGACCCAGGCCGATGTGGCGGCCGCCCACCAGGCGGGTGCCAGCGAAGGCGACGTGCAGCTGGCCATCCTGATCGCGTCTGCCTTCAGCATGTACAACCGTCTGGTGGACGGCTTCCGGGCACGCACGCCGGCCGATACCGCGGTGTATGGCATGCGTGCGGCCGAGATCGCGGATCACGGGTACAGCGGCGCGGCGCCATCCGCCCCCTCGCCGACGCCGGCCACCTCCTCCTGACCGTCGGCCAGGCGACTGACCGTCAGCGCCACGCCGAGCTTCAGCTCGCCGCCGGGCGGGAGCAGCGTCAGCGCGCCCGGCTTACCGGCCACCAGCCGCTGCAAACCCATCGGGGCGTGCGACTGAACCTCGACCGCCACGGCGTCGAGGTGGGGCGGCGAGGCGACGACCACGTGGCTGGCGGCGCCGGACGGCTCCAGCCGCGCGCCGACGCCCAGCTCCGGCCAGGCCAGCCGCACGACGGGTGACCGCAGCCCCGTCCACGTTGCATCCAGGCTCGGCGCCGGCTCCGCCAGCTCGCCGAGGTCGAAGCGGCCGGCCAGCGGCCGCGCTTTGGATGGCTCGGTGTTCGACTCGTAGACGCGCTCGGCCTCCACGGCCAGCCGCAGCGGTCGCCGCCACCAGGGATGCAGGCCGAGGCCGGCCGGCATCGGCGCATCCGAGCGATTGGTGAGCGCCAGCTCGAGCCCCAGCGCGCCGTGGGCGATCCGCGCCGACAGGGTCGCCTCGTAGGCCCAGGGCCAGCCGTTCTCGCCGGCGCTGATGCGGCAGGTGGTGCCATCGCCGTCCACGGTCCACGGCCGCGCATACAGCTGCCCGTGGATGGCCGAGCCATCGGCGAAGTTGGATCCGAGGTCCAGGGTGCGGCCGCCCACCGTGAATGGTCCGGTCGGGGCGCGGTTGCACCACGGCGCCAGCACGTAGGCGCCCCAGAAGAACGGATCGCGCAGGTGCTCGGCAGGGTCATCCGGCGTGCGCAGCAGGTCGTGGCCGAAGGCCCGCAGCCGATGCAGCCGCGCCCCGGCCTCCGGCAGCAGCACGGCCTCCAGCGGTCCTCCGGCCAGGCGCAGCTCGCGCATGCCGGCTAGGTGTCGAGGACCATGGCCCGGTCGGGCCGCAGCAGGAAGGGCGGCAGGAAGGCCGGGATGTTCGAGAAGGGCAGGACGTCGGGGTGCAGGCCGATGCCCAGCACGCGCTCCATGAAGGCGCGGCGGGCCTCGATCCGCCGCGAGGCGTCCGGGAAGCGAACCTGCAGCTCGGCGCGCAGCGCCGCA